>CAJXPP010000315.1 GCA_913058195.1 uncultured Gammaproteobacteria bacterium
TACGAGATCATGCCTAGTCTCGTGGGCTCGGAGATGTGTATAAGAGACAGTAGTATTCGGTGTCAAATAGTCGGGTATAAAAAATAATCTATGGCTATACGTGAAAGGAATAACGTATGAGAGAGATGAAGTGCTGGTGGGATAGTTTTAAATTAAAAGCATATAAGATTAGAGATGGATCTGATATACAAGCTGTAACAGATGAGATTGTTGAATTAAGGTTGCGGATTTTTAATGAGGTTCCAGAAGGGCGCATTATCACTGATGTTGATAGTGTCGTCATTGATGTGAATCCTGCTTTTACTAAAATCACCGGCTATTCTCCTGAGGATGTGATTGGTTACACTCCTCAAATATTAAACTCAGGCTTACAGAGTAGGTCCTTCTATATTGAGATATGGAAAACATTACTTAAATGTGGACATTGGCAAGGAGAGGTCTGGAATCGCAAGAAGAATGGCGAGATTTATTCTGAGCGATTGAGCGTGTTTGCAATCTATGATGATAATAATTCTATCACTCACTACGTCGGATTATTATCTGATATTACCAGTAATAAGCGACAACAAGAGCAGTTGGATCTACTCGCTCATTATGATGTTTTGACTCAATTGCCTAATAGAACATTATTTGATGATCGGTTTAATCAAGCAATTGCATATACAAAACGTACTAATACCGAGCTTGCAGTATGTTTTTTAGATTTAGATAATTTCAAGCAGGTTAATGATCGCTATGGACACCATGTGGGTGATTCTATACTTATTGAAGTCTCACAACGAATAACTCAACAGATCCGAGAATCAGATACCGTATCTCGTCAAGGTGGTGATGAATTTACAATGCTGTTAGCGGATGTGAAATCATTCATATACTGCCAACAGACCTTACAGCGAATACTAGACTCTATTGCACAACCTATTATCATTGATGATATTGAACATATTATTTCTGCCTCCATCGGTGTTACGTTATACCCTGCAGATAGTGGCGAAGTTGACACATTATTGCGCCATGCTGATCACGCAATGTATGAAGCGAAACAAGCTGGTAGAAACCGATTTCAGCTTTATGATGCAGAAAAAGATTTTAGAATTGAACATAAATATTCTCGACTGCAGACGATTGAACAAGCATTAGTGAACGATGAATTTGAGCTTTATTACCAACCGAAAGTGAATATGTTAGAAGGGCATGTGTTTGGTGTTGAAGCACTTATACGTTGGAATAGTCCTTCTGAAGGCTTCATAGCGCCGATGGAATTCCTCCCTATTGTGAGTGGGACAGCCTTAGAGATTAAAGTCGGTGACTGGGTTGTTGAGCAAGCAGTAAAACAGCTAGATGAATGGAGGCTTATAGAGCTTCAACCAGTGATTAGCATTAATATTTCATCGAATCACCTGTTATCTAATTCTTTCTTTGACATGCTGGAAGCTTTATTTACCAAGTATCCTTTGATTAATTCTAGCTGCATTGAATTAGAGATATTAGAAAACAGTGCATTAGGCGATTTAAATATGATTCATGATGTGCTTGAACGGTGTAAGTCTGATTTAGGCGTCGGTGTAGCACTAGATGATTTTGGTACTGGCTATTCATCACTGACACATTTAAGCGTATTGCCTGTCAGCACGATAAAAATTGATCGAAGTTTTGTCAGAGACCTTCTAGACGATCCGAATGATTATTCAATCATTGATGGTGTAATTGGGCTAACGAATGCTTTTCGTCGTAATGTAATAGCAGAAGGGGTTGAAACTACAGCGCAAGGTCTTATGTTGCTCGCTATGGGCTGTTTCCAAGCTCAGGGCTATGCGATTGCAAAACCGATGCCAGCTGACGAGTTTCCATTGTGGCTAAAAAACTATCTGCCAAATCAAGATTGGTTGAAGTGTGCACAAAAACAATTCTCAGCTAAAGATAAAAAATTAAAATTATTTCAATTGGCAACATTGCAATGGCAAGACAAATTTGTAAATTATATTCAATCTTCACGTGACAGTGCGCTCTCGCCACCTATTATGGATATAACTGAATGTCATTGTGGACGCTGTATTAACTGGCTTAGTAACGAGCAGAAGCTAGTTACAGGCAGTGTTAAGGTGCTAGAACAGATACATGAGAAATTTCATATTATTGCCGATTCAATATTTCATCATTATCAACTAAATGATCATCAAAAAGTTATGGAAGGGATGAATGAATTACAAGAGGCTTTCTTTTACATGCATTCGGTTTTAGATGAATATAAAGCGGTATCTTAAATAGCCCAGTTTTACTGTAAATGTATGTATTTGTGCAAAATAGTATAGGTCTATTAGACAATAAAACGCTGTTATTATTTAGTGATAATTTAATCAAAGAGAGATTATAAAAGTTAGTATAGATGTCTTCTGCAGTAAGTTAATATCTATCGGCTTTGCAGTCTTAGCTCTAGCTTTGGTAGTTAATTTTTCTGAGACAAAATGAAATTATATTACTTTATTTAGAGTCGGTTTTTTATGTGAATTTTGGGAATAGTACTTCCATTTCTAGATTAATTTTTTAGACATTTCAGGTAATAAGTAAATCGAAAGCATAAATGTGGAATATAACTGAAGTGTAGTGGGGGTCTAAGGGTTGTAGAAACAACAAAGCAGCTAATCACTAAGTGACTAACTGCTTGATGTATATACAAGTATATGGTG
>CAJXPP010000316.1 GCA_913058195.1 uncultured Gammaproteobacteria bacterium
GTGGCTGATATGTCATCAACGATTTTATCGCGCGAATTTGATGTCAGTAAATTTGGACTTATTTATGCGGGTGCACAGAAAAATATCGGACCTTCAGGTTTAACATTAGTTATTGTACGAGAAGATTTGTTAGGTAAAGCGCATATTGATACGCCATCTATTATGAATTATCAGGTCTTAGCAAAAAATGGCTCTATGTATAACACACCCCCTACATATGCTTGGTATCTTGCCGGACTTGTTTTTGAATGGTTACTTGCAAAAGGTGGGGTTAGTGCTATCGCTGAAGTTAATGCCGAAAAAGCACAGTTATTGTATGACTATATTGATCAAAGTGATTTTTATCAAAATTCGATTATTCCAGAGAACAGAAGCTTAATGAATGTACCATTTTGGCTAAACAATGATGAATTTTCTGCTGACTTTTTAGCACAAGCACAAACACAAGGGCTAACTGCACTTAAAGGCCACCGAATGGTTGGTGGAATGCGTGCCAGCATTTATAACGCAATGCCAATTGAAGGTGTGCAAGCATTAGTCGACTTTATGAAAAAATTCGCAGCAGGAACTAAATAATATGGAACAATTAACTTTAAACCCAATAGATAAAATTAATGGCGAAATATTTTTACCAGGCTCAAAGAGTTTATCTAATCGCGCGTTGTTAATCGCGGCACTTGCTAATGGTGAAACTAAAATTACTAACTTGCTAGTGAGTGACGATATTAACCATATGCTAGACGCCTTAAAAAGTCTGGGCATTCAATATAGCTTAAGTACTTGTGGTACGGAATGTACGGTTGTTGGTAATAACGGATTTTTTAGTACTAACGAAACGTTAGAGTTATACCTAGGAAATGCTGGTACAGCGATGCGTCCTTTATGTGCGGCGCTTGCTGCTAGTGAAGGCGAATTTGTTTTAACTGGCGAGCCAAGAATGAAAGAAAGACCAATTGGTCATTTAGTGGATGCGCTAGCTCAGCTTAATGCTGATATTCAATACTTGGAAAATAAAGATTACCCACCAGTTAAAATTAACGGCAGGGCGCTAACTGGAAGCACAGTAAAAATTGATGGTTCTATTTCAAGTCAATTCTTAACCGCTATTTTGATGGTATCTCCATTACTTAAAACAGACACCAATATCGAAATTAACGGAGAGTTAGTTTCTAAGCCATATATCGATATTACACTTGATATAATGGCAAGGTTTGGTGTTAAGGTGCAAAATAATGATTATCAATCATTTATTGTCCAAGGTAATCAATCTTACGAAGCTGTCGAAAAGTATATGGTGGAAGGAGATGCTTCTTCTGCATCATACTTCTTAGCTGCAGGGGCGATAAAAGGCGGAGAAGTCACGGTACACGGCGTTGGTAAGCTGAGCGTTCAGGGTGACAAACATTTTGCTGATGTACTTGAAGAAATGGGTGCAGAAGTTATTTGGCATGATGAATCTATAACTGTTATTGGTAAGCCTCTTACTGCGGTAGATATGGATATGAACCACATACCAGATGCAGCGATGACAATAGCAACAACAGCATTGTTTGCCCAAGGCACAACGACTATTCGAAATATCTACAATTGGCGAGTTAAAGAAACTGACCGCTTAACGGCGATGGCAACTGAGCTGAGAAAGGTTGGTGCAACGGTTATCGAAGGTGAAGATTATATTTCGGTAACACCGCCAGCGGCATTGAAACATGCAGAAATTGATACTTATAATGATCACCGAGTTGCCATGTGTTTCTCGCTTGTCGCATTAAGTGATACACCTGTCACTATTAATGATCCAAAGTGTACGGCTAAAACATTCCCTGATTATTTTGAGAAGCTATCGCAAGTCTCTTGCTAAAGTTGTTACAGAATAATTTTTTTACGCGATTTTGAACGATAAATCCCGTATAATGCCGCCGATTTTTGATTTTAGGGGAAAGATGTATGCAGGAAAGCATTCCAGTCATTACGATTGATGGACCAAGCGGTGCGGGTAAAGGAACTGTTGCGCGTATAGTAGCTGAACAATTAGGCTGGCACTTACTCGACAGTGGCGCTATTTACCGTGTGCTTGCTGTAGCAGCTGAGCACCATAATATAGCGGTAGATGATGAAGAATCATTATTACCTATTGCAGCGCATTTGGATGTACAGTTTCAAATTTGTAGTGAAGGTGAAGGTAAAGTCATTTTAGAAGGTGAGGATGTGTCAAATGCCATTCGCACTGAAGAAGTTGGCGCACTTGCGTCTCAAGTTGCTGCTTTTCCACGCGTTCGTGAAGCGTTATTAAGACGTCAACGTGCTTTTAAGGTTACTCCTGGTTTAGTGGCTGATGGTCGTGACATGGGGACTGTTGTCTTTATTGATGCACCAGTTAAAGTATTTTTGACCGCTAGCGCAGAAGAAAGAGCGCAAAGACGATTTAATCAGTTGAAAGAAAAGGGCTTTGATGTTAAAATCGGGCGCCTTTTGGATGACATACGTCAAAGAGATGAGCGAGATCAAAACCGTAAGGTGGCGCCGCTTGTCCCTGCAGAAGGAGCATTGGTTATTGATTCTACTGATCTTTCTATTGATGAAGTGGTCAGCAAAATCCTTTCATTTAGTAATGAAAAACTAATGTAAACCAAGCAATAATGCTTAAAAATAACCTAAAGTAAGGATGCGTTAGGTCTTATTAAC
>CAJXPP010000317.1 GCA_913058195.1 uncultured Gammaproteobacteria bacterium
TACGAGATCATGCCTAGTCTCGTGGGCTCGGAGATGTGTATAAGAGACAGCCCTGTAATGTTAGTTTTAGCTGCTGATCATGTTATTCACGATCAAGAAGCTTTTCATCATGCAATTAACCAGGCTGACTTAGCAGCTCAACAAGGTGGTTTAGTTACTTTTGGTATCATTCCAGATAGTGCACATACGGGTTATGGATATATACAAGCTCAAAACAAGACATCATTAAGTCAAGTCACAGCATTTGTTGAAAAGCCAAATAAAGAAACGGCCGAGCGTTATATCGAATCCGGTAATTATTATTGGAACAGTGGTATGTTCATGTTTAAGGCTTCAACGATTTTAAGTGAATTTGAGCTATTTGCACCCGAGATGTTAGTTAGTTGTCAGCAAGCATTAATAAATGCAAATACAGATCTTGATTTTATTAGATTAGATAAAAATGCATTTTCAGCCTGTCCATCAGATTCTTTAGATTATGCTGTGATGGAGAAGACAGATAAAGCAGTCGTTATTCCTCTTGATGCTGGCTGGAGTGATGTAGGATCATGGTCATCGTTATGGGATAATCATGATAAAGATGAACATAATAATGTGCTCGTCGGTGATGCGATATGTGAAAATGTATCTAATTCTTATATTCACAGTGAACACCGGTTAGTGACTGTATTAGGTGTTGATAACCTTATAGTGGTTGAAACGCCAGATGCTGTGATGATTGCCGATAAACATAAAGCTGAAAATATCAAAACAATCGTTACTAAATTACAAACTGCTGAGCGTGACGAGGCAACTGTTCACCGTAAATGTTATAGACCTTGGGGGCATTACGATTCGATCGATAGTGGGGAGCGCTTTCAAGTTAAACGTATTTCAGTTAACCCTGGAGCATCATTATCATTACAGCTTCATCATCATCGGGCAGAACATTGGATTGTAGTAAAAGGTACTGCTGAAGTCACTTGCGGTGATAATGTAAGTTTACTAGGTGAAAATGAATCAACGTTTATTCCGTTGGGTACGCAGCATCGCTTGCACAATCCAGGGCAAGTACCACTAGAAATAATTGAAGTACAATCTGGTGGATATTTAGGAGAGGATGATATCGTCCGCTTTGAAGATCAATATAATCGAAATTAATTTTAGTTACATTATTAATAGGGATAGGAAATAAATGCAACGCCAAGGCATTATAAGACGTTATGATTCTAAGCTAAGTGCTCTATCTCGATTAATTGATAGCAGTATCATATTGCTGACTTTCTTAGCACTAATAGATATTTTCCAAGCAGATTGGGCTCCTATTTATGTCTGGGCGTTACTTTTTTCGATTATTTTATTTAATTTTTTTGCGGAATCTCAAGATGCTTATCGTTCATGGCGAGGAGCAAACATTAGAGAGGAAGTTGAAACTGTCCTATTTTCATGGGTCACAGGGGTTTTCTTTTTAATTCTAATTGATATCTTTTTGATTCATGATCAAGCCTATTCAGAACCCTTTATTGCTATATGGATAATACTCACACCTATTGAATTAGTGTCATGGCATGCACTAGTGAGATCGATCTTAGCTATCATTCGTACTAAGGGCCACAACACTCGCAAGGTGGCCATCGTTGGTGCTACCTCTCTAGGACAAAGGTTAGAGCAATCTTTTAACCAGATGGAATGGTCAGGTTATCGCTTGGAGGGCTATTATGATGATAGAGGTGTTGATAGCGAAAATCGTGATGATAGAACACAAGCATCAAAAAAGATTGAATTGGCAGGGAATATTGAAAAGCTCATAAGTAACTGTCAATCGGGGAAAGTTGATGCTGTTTATATTACTTTGGCTTTATCAGCTGAATACCGAATAAAAGACATAGTTAGTAAGCTTTCAGATAGTACTGCATCCGTTTATTTAGTTCCTGATCTATTTACTTTTAATTTGTTGAATTCTCGCTGGGTTGATTATCAGGGTATTACCGCAGTAAGTATTTTTGATACTCCTTTTTCTGGTTTAGATAGTTTGTTGAAAAGGATGGAAGATATAGTATTAAGCTTTCTTATTCTTTGTTTAATTGCTATCCCAATGCTCTTTATTGCGATAGGAATAAAGATTACATCTAAAGGCCCCATTCTATTTAAACAAAGTCGTTATGGTATGGATGGAGAAAAATTTAGTGTATGGAAATTTCGCTCAATGACAGTGGCAGAAAATGGAGATAGTATTAGGCAAGCAACAAAAGGCGATAGTCGGATTACCCCCTTTGGTGCATTTCTCAGGAGAACGTCATTAGATGAGCTACCACAGTTTATCAATTCTCTAGGAGGGGACATGTCTATTGTCGGCCCTCGTCCACACGCTGTTGCACATAATGAAGAATATAGAAGTCAAATTCAGGGATATATGTTGCGTCACAAAATGAAACCGGGAATTACTGGCTTGGCTCAAATTAATGGCTTTAGAGGTGAAACAGACACATTAGATAAAATGGAAGGGCGGGTTCATTACGACTTGCTGTATATTCAAACGTGGAGTTTATGGTTAGACTTTAAAATTATATTTCTAACGGTGTTTAAAGGCTTTCTTCATAAGAATGCATATTAAAATATAAGCTGTCTCTTATACACATCTCCGAGCCCACGAGACTAGGCATGATATCGTATG
>CAJXPP010000318.1 GCA_913058195.1 uncultured Gammaproteobacteria bacterium
GCATACGAGATCATGCCTAGTCTCGTGGGCTCGGAGGATGTGTATAAGAGACAGAGTTACCTTACCACCGGGCTATTGGCTGGAATACGGGGGCACATTTGAGCAGTTGCAATCGGCCACTGAGCGATTAAGTCTGCTAGTACCGATCACACTGGTCATGATTTTCGCCCTGCTGATGATGACCTTTGGTTCGGCTAAGGATGCGGCGCTGGTCTTTAGTGGTGTGCCTTTGGCATTAACCGGCGGCGTTATCGCACTATGGCTACGAGATATTCCACTCTCCATCACCGCAGGCGTCGGCTTTATTACACTGTGCGGTGTTTCTGTGCTTACGGGTGTCATGATGGTATCGGCGTTTAGAGACAGATTGAATCAAGGCGACGATATCATCACTTCCATTCAACAAGGTGCGATGTTGCGATTAAGGCCAATACTGATGGTCGCTCTGGTTGCCGCACTGGGTTTTCTGCCGATGGCCCTTAACACCAGCACCGGCGCAGAAGTTCAACGTCCCTTAGCAACAGTGGTTATAGGAGGAATTATTTCCTCCACACTATTAACGCTGCTGGTTCTGCCAGGTCTGTACCGCATGGCTTATCGCAAACCAAAAGACATTCTAGGAAATAGCGAGGATGTGATGGCCTCTTAACGGTTAATACACTGGCCACAGAGGAGTATCGCCTTTGTGGCCATACCAACTACTCAAACACAAACAACTACTCAAATCGTGGAGTAAGATAATGAAACAAATTAAAGCGTTTATACACCATGTCCGTTCCTCCACTGTCGTCGAAGCATTGCGTGACGCCGGTTATAAAAATATTACCTTGCTTGATGTAAAGGGCACCTTAAAACCTCTAAACGAATCTGAACAGGATTACTCTACTGATGCCGGAGTCGTTATTTCGGAGATTCGAATATCATTGGTCTGCGAAGATTCGCAAGTTGATGAAGTCACCAGCATTATTCGTAAATCAGGGCGAATTGGACCGAACATCTCAGGCTGGGTTTATGTCAGCCCTGTAGAACAAGCGTTACCGATTGGAGGCCCTGACAATTAGGATCTAAATTCTTTCGGACCTGCTGCTTTAAAGTTTTTTGAGGATATTAATAATGCAACGTGAAGAGGATACCAAAGCATCTTTCTATTTCAGAACACACCGGATTAATTGTATAAACAGTCAATGGTATTTTTTAACAAGAGAGGGAGAAAATATTGGCCCATTCGCAACCAAAGAAGACGCTGAGAAACAGCTAAATTGTTACCTAGAAAATCTTGGCGACAAAGAGCTTTCACTATATAAAACACCATAAAATATATACCTGTTCATGTAGAACTATTATTTGACTCTATATCCATAGGGAATTTTGAAAGGTCAGCCAACCATGCATCAACATACACACATTAGCCGCAGCGATTCTTCCACTCGTATAGGCTGGGCATTTTTTCTCAATGTAGGATTCACCATCATTGAATTTATCGGTGGATGGTTGACCAACAGTACTGCCATTATGGCTGATGCGGTTCATGATCTTGGGGATAGTTTATCCATCGGTCTTGCCTGGTTACTGAATAAAATTTCAGCTAAGAACGCTAATGACACATACAGCTATGGATACCAAAGGTTTTCATTATTGGGTGCTTTAATTAATGGTGTAGTGCTCGTCAGCGGATCAATCTGGGTGTTGAGTGAAGCCTTACCCAGATTATCCAATCCTGAAATGCCCAATGCTCAAGGCATGATCCTATTATCAATATTTGGGGTGGCTGTTAACGGTTTTGCGGCCTACAAATTAAGCCGGGGAAAATCATTAAATGAACGCGTTCTTAATTGGCATTTACTTGAGGATGTATTGGGATGGATCGCCGTATTGATCGTGGCGATAGTACTGCTGTTTGCAGAAATCCCCATTTTAGATCCAATATTGTCTATAGGTTTCACATTATTTATTTTGTTCAACGTCATAAAAAATCTCACCGAAACTATCAAGATTTTTCTACAAGCAACTCCCGATGAAGCAACTAGAACCAAGATCGTTAATGATCTAGATTCTCTAAGGTTCATTAGCGATGTCCACCATGTTCACCTGTGGTCACTTGATGGCAATAATCATGTACTGACCGCGCATCTAGTGCTTGATAAGTCTGTTGATCAATCGACACAACCTAGTATAAAAAATGAAATCGCCACACTCTTAACTCCCTATAAGTTATCACATACTACGATAGAGTTGGAATTTCCTGATGAATACTGTAGAGATAATAAATAGGCTATATTCAATCACTCATCAGCGCATCCGCCACCGCAAAAACTGCTTCTAATTCAGAGCAATGCTGTTGTTTCATAATCGCTGCTCGCTGTTGTTTTTCATGTTTTTCCGTCATGGCCAGCGCCAACGCTAATGGTGGAGGTACATTTCTGAAAAGACATTGAAGATTATCTGAGAGAACCACACCTTCAGTATAATTTCCCGGTTCTTTTCTAGCTGCGCGAAGCATGCCCTTTTGTTCGTCCGTCAGATCTTTGAAGCGGGAGATTTGTTCAATCTCCTCTTTTGGGCAAACCATAGCGATCCACCACTCAAACATGCTGAGCAGTTTTTTTGCAGCGTCAGGAAAATCTTCCAGATTTTGTGTAGC
>CAJXPP010000319.1 GCA_913058195.1 uncultured Gammaproteobacteria bacterium
GAGATCATGCCTAGTCTCGTGGGCTCGGAGATGTGTATAAGAGACAGGTATAGTAGTTTCGACCATATTCTTGCCAATGTGCAATAATTATCTCTGCGACAGATTGTTTACGAACAGCGAGAATATTTAACCAAAATAAAACAGCCCATAAACCATCTTTTTCGCGAATATGATTGGAGCCAGTACCAAAACTTTCTTCTCCACAAAGGGTGGCACGATTAGCATCTAATAAGTTTCCGAAAAATTTCCAGCCAGTTGGAGTTTCATGGCATTCAATACCCAGTTTTTCAGCAACGCGATCGGGTGCTTGGCTTGTCGGCATTGAACGCGCGATACCTGCTAAACCTCCTTTATATGCAGGTACACAGCTAGCATTAGCAGCCATTACAGCAAGGCTATCTGAAGGTGTAACGAAGAAGTTATCACCTAGGATCATATTGCGATCGCCATCACCGTCAGATGCGGCGCCAAGGGTTGGTGCATTCTCCGCAAACATTACATCGACTAATTCTTTGGCATAGGTTAGGTTTGGATCTGGGTGGCCATTACCAAAGTCGGTAAGAGGGGTGCCATTAATTACTGTCCCTTTTTTTGCACCAAGCTGGTTTTCTAAAATTTCTTTAGCATAGGGACCAGTAATGGCATGCATTGCATCAAAACACATATTGAATGAGTCGTCGGCAAGTAATTGTTTAATAGCATCAAAATCAAATAAATCAGCCATTAGTTCCGCATAATCATTCACAGGACTAATAATCTGAACCGTCATATCACCTAATGATTGTGTACCAGTGGTATCAAGTGAAATGTCATCATCATCAAGTGTTATGTAATTACTGATTGTTTGTGTATTTTCAAAAATAGCATCGGTAATACTTTCTGGGGCAGGACCGCCGTTAGCAATATTGTATTTAATGCCAAAATCACCATTTGGGCCAGCAGGGTTATGACTTGCTGATAAAATGATGCCACCAAATGCTTTATTTTTACGGATAATAGCTGATGCTGCTGGGGTTGAAAGTAAACCACTTTGGCCAACAATGGCTCGAGAAAAGCCATTAGCTGATGCCATCCTTAAAATAACTTGAACTGCATACTCATTATGAAAACGTCCATCACCACCAACAACTAATGTTTTGTTTTTAATATCGCCAATTGAATTAAATGTTGCTTGTACAAAATTTTCTAAATAATTATCCTGTTGGAATACGGTTACTTTTTTCCGTAAGCCTGATGTGCCAGGTTTTTGATCATCAAAAGGAGAGGTTGTAATACTGATGGCTGTCATAATTATGTGATGCCTATGATTATATGTAGGAACGAATAGCTATTATTGATACTATCATTGTATTTTCGAAACTTAACTATACCAATCTGATGATGAGCACTCAACACCCTAATCCTGAACGGCTAATGCGCTGGGCAACATATGCTTCAGTAACGACGGCCTTACTTCTTATTTCGACAAAACTTATTGCGTGGTTTGTGACAGATTCAGTCAGTATTCTCGCGACACTGATTGACTCTAGTCTTGATATGTTAGCTTCTGTTGTTAACTTGATTGCAGTACGTCATGCACTGCAACCTGCTGATAATGAACATCGATTTGGTCACGGCAAAGCAGAAGCTTTGGCGGGAATGGGTCAGTCAATGTTTATTGCGGGCTCAGCAGGGGTGTTATTACTACAAGTTATAGAACGAATGATTCACCCTAAAGAGGCGATGGCGAGCATTGATATTGGGCTTGGCGTGATGGTTTTTTCAATGTTAGCCACTGCAATATTAATTACCTTTCAGAACTATGTTATCAAGCATACTAATTCAACTGCGATAAAAGCCGATGCGTTACATTATAAAACAGACTTATGGGTCAACGGCAGTGTCATAATTGCTTTAGTGTTAAGTTTTTATAACTATTCCTCTTTTGATGCCATTATTGCATTGGGAATTGCACTATTTGTCTTATATAGTGCATGGGAAATTGTTCAAGAATCAATTGATTTATTAATGGACCATGAACTACCTACTGAAGAGCGAAATAAGATTAAAGAAGTTGTGGCACGTCACCCTAAGGCACTGGGCTGTCATGACTTAAGAACTAGGCGATCAGGTACGATGATATTTATTCAATTTCATCTGGAGTTAGATGCATCGCTAAGTTTATTTGAAGCACATAGTATTGCTGATAGTGTAGAGCTAGAACTTAAGTCCTTGTTCTTGAATGTAGAAGTTATTATTCATGAGGATCCAGTAACTGTTCCTGCATAGTAATAATTGCCAACATATCTCACGGGAGTGATATTTCTCGTATAATGCACAGTTTAGAACATCAATAGAAGAAGTTACTTTGCTAGACGAAACATCAATTATTATCCTTTCCCTTATAGCAGTTACCATTTTTGTAGTTATTATTTGGCAACTAAAGAAACATAGACGTAGCACTGACCTCATGATGACGTCTATTTTACAACCTTATATAAAAAATGAAGTTAAACACATTATCATTCCCGATGGTATTGGTGGTTTACTTGAGATCGAACACTTAATTTTACTTGATCAGGGCTTGTTTTTGATTGAAACCTATCCTATGGCGGGTAATTTGTATGGTGCCGAGA
>CAJXPP010000320.1 GCA_913058195.1 uncultured Gammaproteobacteria bacterium
TCGGCAGCGTCAGATGTGTATAAGAGACAGAAGTTGGACATGCCTAGTGCAATAAGCTCTTGATCAGGATCTATTCTTTCCTTTCGCTTTATCGCAAGGCTTTGAGCAACTGAAATAGATTCGACATAACCAATAATTGTAATTAAAAGAGCTGGAAGCCAGAGTGCCTGCCAAAGACTTAAATCAGTATTTGGCATCGAGAGACTTGGTAGTCCACCACTTATATCCCCTACTGTTTGGACACTATCTAACCAAGGAATATCTGCTTTCACAGCCAGAGTTCCCAGTAGAACTAAAAAAGCGGGGGCAATTCTAACTGCAGATTGAGCCCAAAACTTTGATATTCCGACACTAGTCCAAAGCCTTGATCCATATTTTTTGTTAATAATAAGAAATAGTAAGGTAATTATTGATAACGTCACAGTCACAATATCCATTTTATCAATATTGTCATAGATAGTACTGAACAACTCAATAACAGTGTCGCCTCTTACTGAATATCCTAAAAGAGTTGCTAACTGACTTGTCGCAATGACTATACTGGCTGCCGAAATAAAGCCACTGATGACAGGATGAGATAGGAAGTTCGCAAGGAATCCTAGTCTTGATAAACCTGCTAATACCAGCATAAACCCCGAAATACAGGCTAATATAACTGCTGCTTGGAGACCGAGAGTGATATCTATGGCAGAAAAGGGTTGAATTGCCGTCGCTGTCATTAGGGAAGCAACCGCCACAGGCCCAACAGCTAATGTACTACTAGTGCCAAAAATTGCATAGGCAATTAATGGCAACATACTAGCGTAAAGCCCTACTTGTGGAGGCAATCCTGATAACACTGCATATGCTAACGCTTGTGGCACTAGCATTAATGTCACTATTATTGCAGCTGTTAAATCACTGGCAGCATCCCCTTTATTATATTTTTTTGTCCAAACCAAAATAGGTAAATATTTCATCAAAATATTACTAGGGTTAGTCATTTACCGTCAATTACCTTCTTACTTATATTTATTGTCTTCAATAGGGTATTGAAGTTCATTCCAAATGGTTTTTTCCTTAGACCTTTTCATCAGGCTTGGCTAACCATTCACGTCCCTTAAGCATTGCTTTCCAATACATTGGTGGAAGTATTGATTCTTTTAATATCCAAGCTAGTTTTGTAGGTTCTTGACCATTCAATAGCCATTTAGGGAAGCTAGGTAGTAATTTACCTCCATAGCCAAACTCTGCCAAAATAACTTTTCCACGCTCAACCGTTAGTGGACAAGAGCCATATCCGTCGTATATTGCTCTTTTTGAGCTTTTATTAAGATCGAATAAAACATTTGTTGCCACAACAGGTGCTTGTTTTCTCGCGGCAGCTGCAGTTTTTGCATTTGGTGTGTTAACAACATCACCTAGGCCATAGATATTCGGATATTTTTTATGTTGTAAGGTATCTGGATTGACATCTACCCAACCAGCAGCATCTACAATTGGACTCGCTTTAATAAAGTCAGGTGCTTGCTGAGGTGGAACTACGTGTAGCATATCGAAAGCTGTCTCGATAGTTTCAACAGTGCCATCTTCTAATGTGGTTGAAAACCAAGCTAGCTTTTTCTTACCATCCACTTTTGTAAGTGTATGCTTAAAATTAAGATTTGCTCCATACTTTTCTACATATTTCATTAAAGGTGGAACAAATTCTTTAACACCAAATAGACCTGGAGTACTAGTGAAGAAATCAATATCTATATTGTGGAGGTCACCTGATTTAAACCAATGATCTCCTGATAAATACATTGCTTTTTGAGGAGCGCCAGCACATTTTATTGGCATAGGTGGTTGGGTAAATATCGCTTTACCTTTTCGCATTGATTTAACTAATTCCCAAGTATAAGGGGCAAGATCATAACGATAGTTTGAAGTAACGCCATTTTGACCAAGCGTTTCTACCAACCCTTCAATTCCATGCCAATTTAACTTAATTCCAGGACAAACAATCAGCTTATCGTATTTTACTAATCTACACCCTTCCAGTGTCACTATATTATTTTCAGGTTCAAATGCTGCAACTGCAGCTTTAATCCACGTTACGCCTTCAGGTATTACTGAAGCCATTGTTTTAACTGTTTTCTCCGCTGGAAAGATACCACCACCTACCATTGTCCATCCTGGTTGATAATAATGGGTATCAGCAGGGTCTATAATGGCAATATCAAGTCCTGAGTCTCGTTTTAATAAACTTGATGCTGCTGATATACCTGCTGCACCAGCACCAACAATAACAATTTGATGCGTTTTAGTATTCTCATCGTTTTGCTTGCCAGACGCTAACTTCAACGTTAATCCTGACATATCAAACCCGGCATCTTTACCAATGCTCAATAATTCTGGCAGTGTTTTATTTTCAGCCTCTTTAAGACTCCATAATGTTATTGCACGCATACCTGATCTGCAATATGAAAATATAGGCTTATCTGCCTCATCATAACTGCTGGAAAATTGCTCAATATCATCTTCATTAATTTTACCCATTGTAACGGGCAAGTATTTGACTTTAAGCCTGTCTCTTATACACATCTCCGAGCCCACGAGACTAGGCATGATCTC
>CAJXPP010000321.1 GCA_913058195.1 uncultured Gammaproteobacteria bacterium
TCTACACAGAGTAGATCGTCGGCAGCGTCAGATGTGTATAAGAGACAGTCTTAAAGATCAACCTATAGCAACTTATGACGGTTCTATTGCTGGTTTAGACGCAACTAATCCTCAAATTGCTAAAAAATCTTTATTCAAAACATTAGCAAACAGTAAAAAAAGCTCACAGCAAATTAGAAAAGAGCTTCGTCTAGATTTAGACGCACCTGAGTCGGTTGCTTACGCTAGCTACTTAGAAAGCAAGCAAGCAACATTCCTAAGCAAAGCAAACAATAAGTTAGGCAGTAGTTTAAATCCTGTTTATAAGTATAAAAATGCTTTCAATGGTATGGCTTTACGCTTAACTCAAGCTGAAGCACAAAAGTTATCAGCACTTTCTGATGTTGCATTTGTTGAACGTGAACGAATGGAAAGATTAGATACAGACACTGGTCCAATTCATGTTGGAGCACCTCAAGTATGGAGTGGCGAAGGTCAAAGCGCTGTAAATATGGGTGAAGGTGTCATTATCGGTGTTATTGATAGTGGTATTAACTCTGATCATGATTCATTCGCCGATATTGGCGGTGATGGCTATGATCATACAAACCCATGGGGAGCGGGTGTTTACGTTGGTGATTGTGCAGGTGATTTTGCATCAATGTGTAACGACAAATTGATTGGTGTGCATTCATATGCATCTGTTACAGATGATTACGATGATGCTGCGGTATTTGGCGATAATCCTCCAGCAAAAAATGGTGAAGATTACGGTGGACATGGTTCACATACAGCGAGTACGGCTGGTGGTAATATTTTAAAAGACGTACCTCTAGTTGACCAAGAAACAGGTGAAGCTGAAGGCGACGGTATAAACACAACAGGATTTGAATTTGGTCAAATCTCAGGTGTAGCACCTCATGCAAACATTGTTGCTTATCAAATCTGTAGTCCAGGTGACCGAGGTGATACTTATTCAGGTTGTCCTGGTGCAGCGATAATTGCAGCTCTTGATGACGCAGTACGTGATGGCGTTGACGTTATCAACTACTCAATTAGTGGTGGTGGCGATCCTTGGGCAAGTTCAACAGAACAAGGTTTCTTAGCCGCTCAAGAAGCAGGTATATTTTCTGCAGTTTCTGCTGGTAACGATGGTCCTGATGCAAACACAACTTCAAAGAATGCGCCTTGGTACACTGTAGTTGGTGCTTCAACTCACGGTCGTGAAGTTGCATTTGAAAAAGAAATTGGAACTTTTACTGGCGGAGATACTGAATTAGCAACAATTGAAGGTAAAAGTGCCTCTCAAGGTATTACAGCAAGCATTGTTTGGGCGGGTGACTACCCTAATAGTAATGACCCTGACGGCGATCCTGCACAATGTTTACAACCTTTCCCTGCTGGTACTTTTGATGGTGAAATAGTTGTTTGTGACCGTGGTGCAATTGCCCGTGTTTCTAAAGCGATAAATGCTGAGGCTGGCGGCGCCGGTGGTTTTGTACTTGGTAACATTGACGGTGGCTCGAATAGTGTAGCGAATGATGTATATGTCATTCCTGGTATTCATATCAATGCAGAAAATGGTAATGCTCTGCGTACATGGTTAGCATCTGGTGCAGACCATATGGCAACCATTACAGCTGCTGATGGTGAATTACAAATTGGCCAAGCTGATGATATGGCTGACTTCTCCTCACGTGGCGGCAATAATACAGTTCCTGACATAATGACTCCGTCAGTAACAGCTCCTGGTGTTGCTATTTACGCTGCGTACTCTGATCAACAATTCGGTCATGATGTAACAGGAACTGCTCCTGCTGACTTTGCATTTTTGCAAGGTACATCAATGTCTGCTCCTCATACTGCAGGTGCAGGTGCAGTGTTAAAGTCGGCTCATCCTACATGGACACCTGATAACATCCGTTCAGCATTAATGCTGACAGCCGTTACAGATGTACGTAAAGAAGATGGCACTACTGCTGCTGATTTCTTCGATATGGGTGCTGGTAGTATTCGTGTCAATTTGGCACATCAAACCGGTCTTCTAATGAATGAAACTGCAGCAAATTATACTGCAGCGAACCCAGAAGAAGGCGGAGATCCTAAATCGTTGAACATTCCTTCAGTTGCTAACGCTAACTGTGTAGGTTTGTGTGACTGGACTCGTACTGTAACAGCCACAGCTGCAGGTACTTGGACAGTTGAAGGTGCTACAATTTCTGATGGCTTAGTTATCACTGCTACACCAGCAACGTTTACACTTGCGGAAGGTGAAAGCCAAGCTATTGCAATTAGTGTGGATGCAGTAGGTGCAGAGAGTGATGTTTGGTCATTTGGTCATGTTGTTATGACTTCACCTGACCATCCAACGGCACGTATTCCTGTTAGTGTTCAGGCTTCAAACGGTAATATTCCTAAAAAAGTTAATTTTGATGCAAACCGTAATGTTGATAGCTTCTTGCTTGAAGATGTTATGGCTGTAGAAATTACTGAGTTTACTGCTCGCTCTTATGGTCTAACTAAAGCAGACCAAGCAGAAGCAACATTAGCTGTAGATAGCGATAATAGTCTGTCTCTTATACACATCTGACGCTGCCGACGATCTACTCTGTG
>CAJXPP010000322.1 GCA_913058195.1 uncultured Gammaproteobacteria bacterium
GAATTAACTTGTTTTCTGCAGGTGATTTTAATGGTGATGAACAATCAGAGATAGTGCTTTATCAAGATCCATCGCGTCATATCTACAAAAAACTGGTGCTGAAAGAAAATAAGATCATTGGAATTTTGCTCTATGGCGATACCCGTGATGGTAACTGGTATTTTTCTTTATTAGGTAAGCAGAAAGATGTGTCAGCTATGCGAGAAGATCTTATATTTGGTAAGCATCAGGTCAGTGAGGAACTATTATGAGTGATGTGCTAAAAACATCTACCACTTGTCCTTATTGTGGTGTTGGCTGTGGTGTGATCGTTAGCAATGAAGAAAGTGGCACAATCTCAGTGGAAGGCGATAAAACACATCCTGCTAATTTAGGACGTTTATGTTCAAAAGGCTCAGCTTTAGCAGATACAGTTGAATTAGATGGACGTCTACTTCACCCACAAGTGTTGGGGAAACAAACATCGTGGGGTGAAGCTCTAGATGCAGTTGCCGATGGTTTTAAAAAAGTAATTGATCAGCACGGTCCAGATGCAGTAGCATTTTATGTATCGGGTCAATTGTTGACAGAAGATTATTACGTTGCCAATAAATTAATGAAGGGCTTTATCGGTAGTGGCAATATAGATACTAACTCTCGATTATGCATGTCATCTGCTGTAGCAGGTTATAAACGTGCATTTGGTAGTGATTCAGTACCGTGTAGTTATGAAGACTTAGAGCAAGCAGACCTTATTGTTATAGAAGGTTCTAATACAGCATGGTGTCACCCAGTTGTATTTCAACGCATCACTAAAGCAAAGCAAGATAACCCAAACCTAAAAATTGTTGTTATTGATCCGAGAAAAACAGCAACTTGTGAAATTGCCGATTTACATTTACCGCTTCAATCAGGTTCAGATGCCGCTTTATTTAATGGTTTATTAAGTTATTTGAATGAGGCTGACAAGATTGACTGGTCATATGTGAATAAATTTACCGAAGGTTTTGCAGATGCCCTAATGTCAGCGAAGCAATCAAACCCTGATATTGCCAGTGTTGCACAAAGCTGTGAGTTAAATAGTGAAGATGTAGAAACATTTTTTCAGTTATATGCTCAGACTGAAAAAGTAGTCACTCTCTATTCTCAAGGCATCAACCAATCTTCTTCGGGTACAGATAAATCGAATAGTATTATTAATTGTCACTTAGCAACAGGCCGTATTGGTCGACCAGCGATGGGGCCATTTTCAATTACAGGGCAACCGAATGCTATGGGTGGCCGCGAAGTGGGTGGTTTATCAAATCAGCTTGCGGCACATATGGATATTGATAATGTAGAACATCGTGATTTGCTATCACGTTTTTGGCAAACAGATAATCTTGCTACCACAGCGGGTGCAAAAGCAGTTGATATGTTCAATGATGTAGCCAAGGGAAAAATAAAAGCAATTTGGGTGATGGCAACCAATCCCGTTGTAACGTTACCTGATGCTAATAAAGTACGTGATGCTCTGCAAGGCTGTGAACTGGTGGTCGTATCTGATTGTGAACAATATACTGATACCACCGCCTGTGCAGATATTGTTTTACCAGCATTAGCATGGGGCGAAAAGAGTGGCACAGTGACTAACTCAGAACGTCGAATTTCACGCCAACGAAACATGCTGCCTAATCCTGGCGAAGCGAAAGAAGACTGGTGGATAATGTGCGAAGTAGCTAAACGCTTAGGTTTCCAACAGGGCTTTAACTATCGATCAAGTGCTGATATTTTCCGTGAACATGCCTTATTATCTGGCTTTGAAAATAATGGTGTGCGTGATTTTGATATTAGTGGTCTAGCAAGTTTGAAGGATGATGAGTATGACTGTCTTGCGCCAGTGCAGTGGCCTATTACAGCCGATAAACCTGAAGGTACTGCTCGACTATTTACCGATAATAAATTCTTCACCGCCAGTGGTAAGGCGCAGTTTATTGCCATTACACCTCGTGCCCCCGTTAATTCCACCAGTGATGATTATCCTCTGGTGTTAAATACGGGACGAGTACGCGACCAATGGCACACCATGACACGTACGGCCCGAAGTACAAAGTTAAATGGTCATATTTCAGAGCCGTTTGTTGATATCCACCCAATAGATGCTAAAAAGTGGTCTGTTGAAGAAAATGCTTTAGCCAAGATTGAAAGTCAGTGGGGAACGGTATTAGCACGCGTTCAGGTCACCGACTCTCAGAAAATCGGTAATACCTTTATCCCCATGCATTGGACTCAGCAGAACTCATCCTTATCTCGAGTGAACGCTGTAGTGAATCCAATAGTTGACTCTATTTCTGGCCAGCCAGAATTGAAACATACCCCGGTTAAAATTAGTTCTTATCAAGCTAATTGGTATGGCTTTATTTTATCTAGAACAAAACTGAAACTTGGGAATCATGACTATTGTGTCAGCGTCAAAGGTGAACAGTTTTGGCGTTATGAATTAGCTGGCGAATCTAAGGTCGATGACTATTCATCTTGGGCAAAACAACAGCTGGGTGAAGAGGGCGAATGGTTAGAGTTTAACGATTTAAAAAAACAACGTTATCGTGCGGCTATCATCAAAA
>CAJXPP010000323.1 GCA_913058195.1 uncultured Gammaproteobacteria bacterium
ACTCTCGCCTACACGTGATCGACGTTGCATCAGAACGACATCAAAGCCGGACTTCCAACTCTTGACCATCTCGGGAATGTATTCAGGTGGATCCTGAAGGTCCGCATCCAGAACGATCACCGCATCCCCCTTGGCATGCTCCAGCCCTGCTGTTACCGCTGCCTCTTTGCCAAAGTTGCGGCTTAGCTTGACGAGACGGATGCTCGATTTCCTTTTAATGAAAGTCCTAACAAATTCGGCACTGCCATCCTCGCTACCATCGTCCACAACAACGATCTCCGAGCGAATATCGAGGCTCGCAAGGATCGGCAATACATGCTCAAAGAATAGGGGAAGCATCGAACGCTCATTGAACACCGGAACCACCAGGGAAAGCAGCTCTGATTCATTCGGCGCACGGGAAGTCTCAAGAGGTTTGTTCATGAAATACCAGCCTTTGGTAGACAACATAGTTAAATACAGCGACAGCCGCAGTGGTTAGAAGCTGAGCAGGCACAACAGAGATTTCAAACAGTTGATGCAGGACTAAAAAGATCAGAACGTTCAGGAGAGCTGCGAGTGAACAGGAAAAGGCATATCGCCAGATGGCCTGGATGTGTGGGCGTGCGTTTGGAAAGGCCAAAGTTCGCTGCAACCAGTAGTTGGTAACCGCTCCTACAACGCTTCCAGAAAAGGTGGCTGCTACGGGGGCCATGCCAAGCAGAACCAGGCCGGACATGGCCGCCCAATGGAAAAGGGTTGCCATTCCTCCGGCGGCAATAAATCCACTTATTCTTTTAAGGCTACTCTGATTAATTCCGACGTTCATTTATAATGGATCCAGTCCCGATAACGAGTTAAACCTCATGCGCCAAGATTCCTTTTCCGATGCCGGATTCGAGAAATACCGGAATAAGGAATCAGGGATGTCCCAGTTAAGACAGACAGATTACTGGATAGTTCATATCGGGATCCAAGCATCAGCTCACGCTTTTTCAGACAGCAAGAGTATTCTATTTTCGGTTCAGCCCCGGATAAGACAAAAAAACTGGCCACCCCTATCATCACGATAGATGCAAGTCCATTCGATGTAAGCCAGAAAGACCGTTGTTTATTCGCCACGACTCACCTCGAAGTACTTAAATTCACTTGCAACGGCAAGGGATTGTTCATGTACCCAGAACAACTCATCGACCGATGTGATTTCTACGAGCCCTTCACTCTCGGCACCAACATCGGCCGTCTGCATAATTAATGTTGCAATACGGCGGGCATGCTTATCACCGGTGTAAATCACAATTTGAACATGATCAACTAAATGGTCTTTTGAGTACGTATTGCTATAGTTGCCGCGCCCTTTGACTGCATGTACGGTAAATCCTGTTACACCGTGTACTTCAAGTGCTTTTTCAACCTTAACCCACTGTAATTCATCAATGATCGCGGTTATTTTTTTAATCGGCATATCAAACTCCTATATAAAATATATTAATCGACCAACAACGTGCCACGGTACATCTGCATCTGGCAGTGAAAGGCGTATTCGTCTTTGGTGCAGCTATAGCAATATTACTCAACACCGAGCTTACAAAGCCCTATTGATATTATTTGCACTCAATTTATAAGTTTTCATCAACTCTCTCCTTTATAGATTTATAGATTTATAAATGTATAAATGAAACTTTGGAAAATGCTTGGCGATTAACCAAGCACTTTCCTACATAATTCCAAATGACTTACTACTTATGCTCTTCCTTATGGTCATGCCCTTCTGCTTTTTTCTCTACATCTGCGTCTTCACCCGTTGGCATAACTTTTTTAGTGGGCGCGGAAGATAAGCCTTTTTGCTTTCTATGATCATGCAAAACTGCCTTTGCTTCTTCAGCCTGTTCAGAGCTAGAGTTTTCCTGATCCTCGTGCTTATCCATCTTATCAGCAACGGCCACCAAAGAAATATTCATTAAAAACACGCCTATAATTGTCACAAATAATTTTTTCATTGTCTTATCCTTACTTTTTTTAAAATATGGCTATATTCCAAGCCACCGCACCCCTCATGGGCGCCTTTCATTTTATCACGATATCCATCACCAGAGTTTGAAATCATTATTAATCCATATATCCTTTATTTCTCTTATCAACCTCACATAAAAAACATTACTCTACTCTACTATCAATGTGCCCTTATACATCTGCATCTGGCAGTGGAAGGCGTATTCACCTTTATCCATTGCTGGCAAAATGATGGACTTCATCTTTTTAAGTGGTAATTCTTCACTGATATTAAAATCAGGAAACAACACCATTTCTGCACAAGGCGATGCATCCTTTCGCAAGAACTGAATATTGACCTGTTGGCCTGATGCAACCTTTAGTCTAGAAGGTTGGTATGTACCATTCTCAACGAGCACGGTGATACCTTGCTCCGAAATACTCACTTCTTTGGGTTTATATAACCAAAACCACCACACAATGAGAGCAATCAGTAGCACACCCAATATATTGATAATTAACATGCTTACGTACTCCTTTTAATGTTCTTGTGGTTTAAATAAACGCAGACGATTAGCATTACTCACCACGGTAA
>CAJXPP010000324.1 GCA_913058195.1 uncultured Gammaproteobacteria bacterium
TCTACACAGAGTAGATCGTCGGCAGCGTCAGATGTGTATAAGAGACAGACCATAACCCGTGTTTTTGATGTCTGCCCTGTTTTACGGAAATAACTCGATACTCTCTTTTTGAGGTTTTTAGCTTTCCCCACATAAATCACGGTATCGCTACTATCAATCATCCGGTAAACACCCGGACGACTGGTCAATGATTTTAGAAATGATGTCGAGTCGAACTCATTGCTTTGTTCTGTTTTCGTCAGTACTTCCGTTTGTTTCTCTGCGTTGTCAGTCTCACTCATTTAATGCTGCTATTTTCCTATAACAAATTGTTTTTCGCTTAATCCAGTGGCTGTTTGGATCTGTTAGAAAATAACACTTTGCTGATTAAGAAGTAAACACCGTAATGCCACTATTGTTAATTTTGAGCGTTAGTTTCACCGTCTTTTTTAGGTGTATATTGGCGCAGATAACATTTATGCGCTTGATAAAAACTATTCGCTGATAAGCCTAATAGAATAACTCCGCCGATCAATGCAGGTACCTCATCGCTAAAAAGATAAAACATAGCTAAGGCTGCAAGAAGTTCACAACTGCCAATTACTTTTAGTAATACTACGTTTTCAATTCGCTTCATACTCATTACTCCTATACGTAAATACCATAGTATTATCACATATAAAGTATGGTTACTCATTGGTTTAGCTAAAATTCACCATACCGATGAATAAAATCTATGAGAAAATGTCTCTTTTTCAGCAATAGCACATTATGTCTTCAACAAGCCCATTACAGCCTCAACTTCCGCCATCAGCACAAAAGCAACTTCGTGCAGGGCAACTCTATGGTAGCGCGCAAGGCTTATTATTAGCAAAGACAGCATTACAACATGACGGCCCCGTCTTAGTTTTAACTGATGATGCAAATACTGCACATAAGCTGGAAATTGAAGCTCATTTTTATCTTGGTGAAAATACATTACCGATACTGCACTTTCCTGACTGGGAAACGCTGCCTTATGATACTTTCTCACCTCACCAAGATATTATTTCAGAGCGTCTAGATACACTGCACCAACTGCCTGATTTCAAGCGTGGCATATTAATGGTGCCAATTTCGACTATTATGCATCGCCTAGCCCCACGTGAGTTTTTAGAAGGCAATACGCTCATTTTAAAAACGGGCGATCAGTTTGATATTGAAGTATGGCGTAGTAAATTAGAAAAAGCCGGTTACCGCTATGTGTCGCAAGTCATGGAGCATGGTGAATTTGCTGTACGTGGTGCCATTATTGACCTCTATCCAATGGGTAGTAAACTGCCTTTCCGGATTGATTTATTCGATGATGAAGTCGACACTTTGCGTACCTTTGACCCTGAAACGCAACGTTCAATTGATAGCATTGATTCTATCCAATTATTACCTGCTCGTGAATTCCCTGTCACCGATGAGAGCATTGAGCTATTTCGCAAACAATTTCGAAATGCCTTCGATGGCGATCCCCAGCGCAGCCTAATCTATCGCGAAGTATCAGAAGGCAATATGCCAGGTGGTATTGAATATTACCTACCTCTATTCCTAGAAAAAACTAATAGCCTAATTGATTATTTACCAAGTAATACACTGTTATTTAATAGCAATAATCCACATCATGCTGCTACAACATTTTGGCAAGAAATCAATCAACGTTATCAACAGCACCAAGTCGATCCTGAACGCCCTCTTCTTCCGCCACATGAGATGTTCCTCCCTGTTGAGGATTTATTTAGCACATTTAAAACCTATCAGCGCCTCCACACTCAAACCTTTGAGTTAGATGATAGTGCTGGCAATCAAAACTACCAAACAGTCATACCACCACAGCTCACCTTCAGCGCTCAGCATGATCGCCCCTGTGATGCACTACTACAATTTATAGATAACTTCGATGGTCGTATTTTATTTGCCGCAGAAACGGCAGGTCGCCGTGAAACCTTATTAGAATTATTGCGTGATAACGGCGTTCAGCCGACTCTCGTTAACAATTGGGATGACTTCCTCGCTGACGATAGCCCATTAGGCATTACGGTTGCGCCATTAGAGCAAGGCCTGCTCTTACCGCAAAACAAGCTTGCCGTTATTGCTGAACCACAGTTGTTTGGTCAACAAGTTATGCAGCGTCGCCGTCGTAGCCGTAAAAAGCGCGATTCTGATGCCGTTATACGTAATCTTGCAGAATTAACCGTAGGTGATGCAGTTGTTCATGAAGATCACGGTGTTGGTCGTTATTTAGGTTTACAAACGCTTGATGTTGGTGATGTAACCACTGAATACGTCACACTTGAATATGCCAAAGGCGACAAACTCTATGTACCTGTTTCAGCTTTAGATTTAATTAGTCGTTATTCAGGTGCCGCACCCGAGTTAGCACCGCTACATAGACTAGGTTCAGGTCAGTGGGAAAAAGCGAAACGTAGAGCTGCTGAAAAAGTACGTGATGTCGCTGCTGAATTACTCGATATTTATGCTCAACGTGCTGCTCATAAAAAGCCGCCAGTAAATGATCCTGATGAACACTATGCTTCATTCACAGCTGCATTCCC
>CAJXPP010000325.1 GCA_913058195.1 uncultured Gammaproteobacteria bacterium
TAGATCGTCGGCAGCGTCAGATGTGTATAAGAGACAGGATGAGGTTTATCACGACGATTCAGAATTTAAAGGCATGGCAGAAATTATTATTGGTAAGCAGCGTAATGGTCCAATTGGGCGTGTGCCTTTGACTTTCCAAGGTCAATTCTCACGTTTTGATAACTATGCTGGTCCACATGTACTCGAAGAAGATTAAGTCTTAATGTTACGTACAGCAACAGCGGTTATTGACCTAAAGGCGTTAAGTAGCAATTATCGCTTAATTCAAACCATGTCACCCGATAGTAAAATTTTAGCTGTGTTAAAAGCTAACGGTTACGGGCATGGTTTAGAACGCATTGCAAAAGCGTTACCTAATGCTGATGCCTTTGGTGTTGCACGTATTGATGAAGCGCTCGCACTTAGGGCGGCAGGTATTGTTAAGCCCATAGTATTACTTGAAGGCTTTTTTGCTGAAACTGACATTGATATTCTTGCCGTTAATAACTTACAAACTATCGTACATAATACCCAGCAGCTTGACGCGATCATTAATGCCAACCTAGAAAAACCGTTAAAAGTTTGGCTGAAAATTGATACCGGCATGCACCGCTTAGGTATAAACCCTGAGCAGTTAGCACATTTTTATCGAGCGTTATGCACATCAAAAAACGTGCAACAACCGATAGTTTTGATGAGTCACTTGGGCTGCGCAGATGAAAAAGACAATTCGGCAACACCTAAACAAATAGCATTGTTTAATGAACTTACTGCTGAATTAGCATTGGAAAAAAGCTTAGCTAACTCTGCCGGAGTATTAGCGTGGCCAGAAAGTCATTATCAATGGATTCGCCCTGGGCTTTTACTTTATGGCGTATCACCATTACCAACAGATGTTGCAGTCGACGGTATATTGCCTGTGATGACCTTACAATCAAGTTTAATTGCGACTAGAGAAATTGCAGCGGGTGAAGCGGTAGGTTACAGCGGTGCTTGGGTTAGCAAAAAGAAAACCACCATTGGCGTAGTTGCCATTGGTTATGGTGATGGTTACCCTCGTCATGCACCTAATGGCACTCCGGTATTAGTTAATGGCCGTCGTGTGCCGCTTATTGGCCGAGTATCAATGGACATGATAACGGTTGATTTAGGTGTCAATGCCGCGGATCAAGTTGGCGATATTGCGACGTTATGGGGCAAAGGTTTACCAGTAGAAGAAGTTGCAGAGTATGCCACCACAATACCTTACGAGCTGCTTTGTAACATCACTCGTCGCGTACTTATTCAATTAGCATAAACGCCTAAGGGAGAAGTGTTGCCTTAGTGCTATTCGCCACTAACCGTTAATACTAAGGTGCGTGCACCACCATTGTCACGATGTTCTCCTAAATAAACACCTTGCCAAATACCTAAGTTCATTTGACCATTCGTTAATGGAATACTAACGCTACTACCTAACGTACTGGCTTTAATGTGTGCCGGCATATCGTCAGAACCTTCATATGTATGGCGATAATAGGGCGCATTTTCAGGGACGAACTGATTAAAGTGCCGCTCCATATCATCACGTACGGTTGAGTCTGCATTTTCATTAATGGTTAGCGACGCTGAAGAGTGTTTGATAAAAATGTGCAGTAAACCACAGCGCACGGAGGAGAGTTTGGCAAGCACTTGTTCAATATCGCTGGTGATCAAATGAAAACCGCGTGCACGAGGCTTTAAAGATAACTCAATTTGTTGCCACATAAGACTCTCTCAATCGGAAAATCTATATCATAGCACCTAGATTGTTTTGAGCGTCGATATTGTTGCGCATCGACGTGCATGTTCATACATGGATGTAAGTTACTAGAGTAATGTAGGAGCAATTACCGAGATGCATTAATGCCGAGGAGTCATGGGTGACTATGAGCGGCCATGCGATCGTGACATTGCCTGCATGGACGTAGGTACTAAGTTTTTGTCAGGAACAAAAAAACTGACCGTTCATCGACGTGCATGGATGCACTAATGCCTTGTAAGACAGGATGTCTAAGAAAGGCCTGAACATAAAAAAGCCCCGAATGAACGAGGCTTATTATGGTGCTTAAATAGCTTACTTGTCGAAACTGAATTCTATATATGCTTTGCCGTGCTCTGCAGAGGCAAGAGGGATAATCACGATTGGTCCGTCAGCTTTATGAGTAATCGTGTGATCCTTACCTGAAACAACCATAGGTGTGGCCATATCAAACTCAATACCTTTTTCACTAAGCATGCGCTTAGCGCCGCCGGTAACCATGTTAGTAATTTCACCGACTAAATCAGTAATTTCTTCATTTACCTCATCTGGCGCTTCGCCAACCATATTTTTCATAGTTGCTAACGCTAAGCCCCCTTCAAAAGTAATTGAAAGTGAGCCATTGGCTTGGGGACTGACCATACCTATTAAACCAGAGACATCGCCCATGGCAACTTCATTCTTTTTAAGGCGTGGTTTTTCAGGGGTTAATTCCATTTGTGCCATTGTAGACCTGTCTCTTATACACATCTCCGAGCCCACGA
>CAJXPP010000326.1 GCA_913058195.1 uncultured Gammaproteobacteria bacterium
TGCCTAGTCTCGTGGGCTCGGAGATGTGTATAAGAGACAGACATAACCAGTGCATCAAGTGGATTGCTTTTATGCTGCGCTACAAATCAATAATTTACGCAGGGCGTTATGTGCCTAACTTGCGAACTTCGAAGTATTAAAACAAGGATAAATGGGATGAGTGAAGAGACACATCAGGCACCAATTACCATAGGAGATCGCAAGATCCAAATTTATAGACAGTCACCTTCAATCTACACTCTACATTTAGTGTTGATAGGGCTCAGCAGCCTTATTGTCTGGGGTGGTTATGCGTTAGTTCCTGAAATGTTCAGAAGCTTGTTTAACGACACCGATGTCCTCTCTCGTATGTTATTCATTCATTATGGTCTGATTTATATTTTAATTTGGGCTAGTTATTTTCTTGGGTCCCACAAATACCAAACACTTCGCCGTTTGTTGACTCTTCTGAGCGAAGCACGGGCAGAGGACATTCTGGACGAGAGAGGGCATCATAGCGCTGTCAAAGATGAAGCTATTCGTGAGAAAGCCAAAACTTCACTGACAGTGTCAGCCTTAATGATCGCTTCTTCTGCTTTGGTGTTTTCGTTGGTTAGCAATATTCATCTCAATGATCCCTTGAAGAACAATGGAATAATTGATTGGTGGTTGGATACAACACTCATTCTTGCGGGCGTATTCTCCATTACAAGCTTTGTAGTTTTTGTTATCACTTCCGATGTTTTAGATACGTTATTAAATAAATTTGCCGCCACCACAGAGGTCAATATTACTCAGCATTTTTATCACTTCACGTCGAATCCAAAATATATGGGGCTGCTCAGCATCATATTTGCTATCAGCTTCTTAATCGCTTACCACAATGCCAGTTTGGCCTGTTATGCCATTGCACTATTTTTGTCTCTGGGATATTCCTATTGGTTTCCACGTTTAAATTTGAATACTTTTCAAGAGCAAGCAAAAACTGCCCATAATATTTCACGGTTCGTACGAATAATATTACTTTGCTTGCCTATCATTCTGCTGTGTTTGGATAAATGACATCTGATCTGACATATGCTGTTGTTGCTGCTTTACTTTGGGCCTTGTCTGCTCCGGTGATCAATCAGGGCCTATTGAATTTGCCCAAATCCAACCGCATCGAAGCCATACTCTTTGGACTGATTTGTTCGTTGATTGCAGGCTCATTTAGCCTGACAGCATTTTATGGCTTCGACAGCCTGAATATTAATGCCATCGATGCAAGTATTGTCGCTGCTGGTGTGTTTACTTTTTCGATTGGTACCGGCCTTTATTATATATGTGGCCATGCCTATGACTTTAGGGCTGAATACGCATCGCAGTTTGCCAATGTGAAGCCCTTACTTAGCATTCTGTTTGGAACCTGGGTTTTCCTTGAGCCTTTGTCTACAGGTTCAATTTTCGCACTTGGTTTTATAGTCGCTGGCGTAAGTGTGATTGTTCTAACCACAGTTAAAGGCACATTCTCCAGACGATCTCTTGTTGCTGGGCTATTGTTAGCTTTGGTGTGGTCCTTAGGCGAGTTTTTTGTGAAATTATCTTTGTCTGAATTATCTGCAGGACAAATTGCTCTGCATTCATTGTTATCAGCAACTGTAATTACCATTGTTGTAGTTGGGCCAGTCATTATCTGTAAATTGAGAATGACAGATTTATCGCTACATTGGATACTCCCTTTCGTGGCCCACGGAGTTTTAAGTTTTGGCTTAGCTTATTCGTTTTTCTTCCAATCGATTAGTACTATAGGTTTGATTAAATCCATATTGATCACTGCCTTTTGGCCATCCATTGCAATCTTTACAGCATTCACTTATCGAAAAATAAAATCCGCCCCGGAAAAAGGATCACCGGCTATGCTATTGGCAATGTTTTTGTTGCTATGTGGCAGCCTTACACAAATCATCTCCTATTAAGTCCAAAAGCAGCCAGCGACGCCACGCCCCTGTTACAGGAGTTCTAAGTACAAGAACCAGACTCATTTTATTTTGAGCTTTTGTTAATCGTTATCATTTCCAAAACTTCCAGCAATCTAACGGTGTTAATTTAAAATAACCATAATCAGGAATATGTATATTCAACTGACTTAGTTTTGCCTTTTTACAAGCTTGCCAGAGTGGGTCTAAAACCGTTTCATCAATACGCTCTATTTCTGCTAACCAATCAGATTCAAGGTTAATCTCATCTAATACACAGAGTTGCTTGCCTTTGATAAGGGTAATGAATGAGTGATTAGCTATATCGGTAGTGTTGCTATTAGCGCGTTGTGCTAATTGTTTTAGCAATGGATGTTTACCTATAATCACATCCCAACGATTCGCTTGGCTAATAAACTCACCCATTCCCCAAAACCACACGCTGTTAATAGCCAGCTTGCCTTGTGCAATGCGTTGTTGATTCACCTTTGCATTAAATAGCTGCATCTGAATCTCATTCCACAGCCGTAGCCAATCTTGTCGGTCTGGCCCTTGAGGTAAAGATTCATCAAGCCCTTTACTAC
>CAJXPP010000327.1 GCA_913058195.1 uncultured Gammaproteobacteria bacterium
CGAGATCATGCCTAGTCTCGTGGGCTCGGAGATGTGTATAAGAGACAGGTATGGGGATTTCTACGCTGACGGCGGCACGTATCCTTGATGGTCAAAATCAAGGCAAGTTAGGTGAAGAGGGGTATTTAAGTTTTGAAGAATTTCCTTATTCAGCACAAGTAAAAACCTACAATGTTGACGCCCAAACACCTGATTCTGCTGGCACCATGACAGCCATGATGTCAGGCGTTAAAACCGACGTTGGTGTTATTGGTGTTGCGGAAGCGATTGTTCGTGGTGATTGTAGTTCTGTTTCCGGTAATGAATTAGTGAGTGCATTAGAGCTTGCGGAAATTGCCGGCAAGTCGACAGGGGTTATTTCTACTGCGAGAATTACCCATGCAACACCTGCAGCAACTTACGCAAAATCAGCTGATCGCAACTGGGAAGACATTTCAGATATGCCAGCAGATGCGGTAACGGGCGGTTGTGCTGATATTGCTTCACAGTTGATTAGCTTCGAAAGTGACTTGGAAAGTCGCTACGCCGGCTTAGATGTTGACGGTATTGAGGTTGTTATGGGCGGTGGTCGTCGTCATTTTTTACCAAAAGATGCGGCATTTAATAGCGCCGATGCCGCGAGTACGGTGGAGGGGGATCGTACTGACGGTCGTGATTTAACGGCTGAATGGAAAGCACAATACCCAGCGGGTGATTATGTTATTGACCAAGCAGGTTTCGATGCCATTGACGCAGATACGACAAAGCGTATTTTTGGTCTTTTTAATGAGTCACATATGCAATATGAAGCTGATCGTAAAAATGACATTTTAGGTGAACCGTCATTAAGTGAAATGACCAGCAAAGCGATTGATGTACTTGATAATAATGATGATGGCTTTTTCTTAATGGTGGAAGCTGGAAGAATTGACCATGGCCATCATGCGGGCAGTGCTCACGGCGCCTTAACTGATGCTATTGCCTTTGCTGACGCAGTGCAAGCGGCTGTTAATTCAACTAATTCTGAAGAAACCCTTATTATTGTTACTGCAGATCATAGTCATGTATTTACGATGGCGGGTTATCCTAAACGTGGTAATCCAATCTTAGGTAAAGTCGTTGCTGTTGGTAAAACTGAACCTAGTTTAGCTAGCGATGGTATGCCGTATACGACATTAGGTTACACCAATGGTAAAGGCTTTCGTGATTTGGGGGCTGAAACCAATGCTGATGAAGGGTACGACGGTGATGCAGTAACAGGCCGAGTTGATTTAACTGCTGTAGATACGACAACGGCCGGCTTTCATCAGGAAGCATTAGTGCCAAGAGGCTCTGAAACCCATGCCGGTGAAGATGTTGGTATTCATGCCATAGGGCCGGGTGCACACCTTGTTAGTGGCACTAACGAGCAGAGCGTTATTTTCCATGTTATGGATCATGCGGCGGACTTGGTTGGGCTTGCCGAAGCTGCACTTGAGTAAGAGCATTTGTCTTACCAAGTAAGCGTGTAGAAGCAGAGAAAGTTGTAATGTCTTACTGATGTTGCAGCTTTCTTGTTATCAGGTTGCTAGATTATTTTAGGTTGTTTTTATGAAAATTATTATCTTTTTATTATCACTATTCTCGTTTCATGGTTTTGCCCAAGAATGTAGTAGTAAGGCAAATTTTATTAGTGCGGAGTATGAAGTCTACAGCAATGAGGTTTTTAAAAAGCCCAAATTGAACGATAACCGTGCGTCGATATCATTTGAATTTCATCGTAATAGTAATCGCGTTTTACAACGATTCTCTGATGTTGGATTCAGTAATATATGGAGACAAGGCTCACATGGGCGTATTTCACTGTTACGTAGTTTTGATAAATACCAACACGCAATTGAATATCAACCTAACGAACTAAACCATAAACCGAATTGGTCAAGCATCTATCAGCCCGTGCCCGTGCCTAATATAGAAAAAATGGAGTTAATTGCTCAAACAGGTACCGGTTGTGAACTAACACAGCAGTATCAACTAAAAAGTAATGGTATTGAATATCACCTGATTTGGCTTCCCAAGTTAGCATTAGTTCGCTATTTTCAAATAAAGAGTAGCAAGGTTAATAAAGAGTGGCAGCTAAGCTCATATCAAATCAACAGCCAGCGTTCGGCATCATTATTTACACAGCACGCCAACTACCATAGTACAGATTATGCGGATATTGGTGATAATGAATCTATGCCATTTTTAGGTAAAATGATTAGTCAGGGCTTTTCCACTGAGCAAAGCACGAGTCAGAATCCGCATAGGCATCAACATTAGTATGGTTGTAATTGCGTTGCAAAAGAAAGTAACCAGAGGAAGTGATAATCCGCAGCTTATAGGCTGCGGTGAACTAAAGGAGGATTGACTTACTTTGCTGGCTTAGCAGCCATTATAAAGGTGTTTCTTCAAAACATTACTTTGGTTCAACATAGAATTATTTGGAATATCAATATTGCCAGCGAGTAAATAAATCTGTCTCTTATACACATCTGACGCTGCCGAC
>CAJXPP010000328.1 GCA_913058195.1 uncultured Gammaproteobacteria bacterium
CAGAGTAGATCGTCGGCAGCGTCAGATGTGTATAAGAGACAGCTCTACCTATAATAATAATATTCTTAAGTAAGTCCTGATGCGACTGCTCAACTGCATCGAAAACAAATACTACTGTTTCGCCATCTAGCAATAAACGGCACACCACATTAGACTGCTTATAATTGATAATATAAATCTCACCAGTTCTAATTACTCGTTGATCTAAATCAACAACAAGGTGATCACCATTGTTAATAGCTGGCTTCATATTGTCACCACTCATAATACACCCTGAGTAGTTTGGTATCAGTTCTTGTTCAGTATCATTCATAGTTTATGTCGACAAAATTTAATAATGATAACTTTAGCATAGTGGCTATTATGCTTTAGGGCGTATAGAACTAATAAGGATTTGTGACAGGCAATAAAAAACCCGTTCGAGCTAAGTGCTGTACGGGCTTTATTATTTTATCTTTAATATTGGTACCGAGGGTCGGAATCGAACCGACACTACCGACACTACCGACACTACCGAAGTAACCGAAGTAACCGGATTTTGAACTGAGTAATTGCGCTGTAACTGTTCTGTATCAATATATTTAAGCTGTCTAAATTATTTGTGCAATATTTAATTGTTAGCTTAGTTAAACCTACTCCTGTGCTAGCTAGTTAGTTGATAGCCGAATATCAATCCAGTTATTATGGAGCCATATGCTATGTAAATCATCGTTTTTCCTCGTTGCGAAGTGAACATGCGCTCCCTCATTGTTAAGCAGGGCTTGTCTATGAATTGATATAAAATAGAAGCAATAATGTAGGCAATAATAATTGCCACTAGAATACTGGATGTACTCCCTCTAAGCCCAAATGGCTCAAAGAGTATATTAGCTGCAAATACGCCAATCCAGTGGTTGAGGTAAAGAGGATAAGATATGCCTCCTAAAAACTTCCCTATAGCTGATGGATTGCCTGGTATAGCGATAAGAAGGATGAGAGATATGGAAAATGCAGGGGAAAATACTCTGTAGTCACCGCCATAAATAAAACCAGCAAATGAAATTGAAGCGATGATAGCCCATGCAATAACAAATGCTGGTTTTCTGTGGAAGTTGCCATATTTATCCACTAATAGCGCTGCAAGAACACCTAAAGCCAAAGGTGAATATAGGTTGTAATACCATGTTACTACTGCTATTGCACACCATAAAATGCTTGATTTTCCGTATTTGCTAGCTAGAACAAGTAATATCGGGGCTAACAGGTAAAACTGCTCTTCAGCATTAACACTCCAGAAATGATTGCCAGTCCCATCTAAGGGCATTAAATGACTAGAATCCGCTAACTGTGGCGGGCCAAATATATTGTAAACAAAAGTCAATTTATACATGACAAACTCAAACCATTTATGAGTTATGTCATCTTTAAGTAGGCTAGCAATGACGATTAAAAGCAGAGCTGTTAAATATGGAATCCATATCCGAATAGCTCGATTAAAATAGAACTTTGGCAAATCGTTTTTATCTGCCTTTATTAGGATTCCACCGATAAGCCAGCCACTTAATGCGAAAAAGACATCGACGGAAATTTTACCGCTAGCCCCCCAATGTATTAGTCCGTCATGCCCAAACATAACTATGCTTGCAGCAAGAAAGCGTACATAGTCAAAATAAGGATAGTAATTCCTTTTACCGTAAGTCATTTGAAACCTTTGTATATAATATTTAGAACAGGGTAACCAATTATTAAACGGTTGGATAGCATTACTACGATGAGTGTATATTTGTGACGGCATAAGCCTTATGCATCGTCTTGAGTGCCTTTTGTTGTTTCTGCCTTTTACGCTCATATTTATAGTGCGGCAGCGGCCTTATCTTTTTTCTTTTTCAGTGCGTCAACATGTGACTGTTCTGGCGTTTCAATTTCAATTTCATAAATTCTCATAACTGTAATTAGCACAAATCAGTGCACGCTTTCTAACTGCTTAATTGTCTATATATTCTCCTCTCATCACACTATAAATGCAGGCAGTATTAATGTATAAAATCATGTCAGCTGTTAGTGTTTGTTGAATGATATAGCTACTGAATAAGTGAGGTAGGTTTGTATATAACAAGCTGTGCAGCAGCTTATATAAAGTATGGATTATAGGTGCGGGAAGTTTTGTTTTTCTTTGAACCACGCTTCGGTCACTATTCCTACATCTTTAGCTAAGTCAGAGGTTTTAGTTGACGTTCTCAGCCAGGAATTATTAGCTTTGAAGCGCACGTACCAGAAAGATGAAGTAGGACGCGTGTAAAACGTAGTCTCGCCTTCTAATATATGAACCGTATGCTCAAGCTTTTTTTGGCATAATATGCTTCTAAAGTGATGTAGAGCTTAGTGTATTTTCTTTAGGAGTTTTGTGCAGCGGCGGTTTTGGCAAGTAAATTACAGGCATAAAAAAAGCGAGCTATAACTCGCTGATTCTATTGTTAATATTGGTACCGAGGGTCGGAATCGAACCGACACTACCGAAG
>CAJXPP010000329.1 GCA_913058195.1 uncultured Gammaproteobacteria bacterium
AGATCTACACAGAGTAGATCGTCGGCAGCGTCAGATGTGTATAAGAGACAGTAAGTATTCATAGTGAAGGTATTGTAGAAAGTCCTTTTTCAGCAGAAGGACATATTTTTCTGAAACAGTTATTAGAAAGAATAGATGAACAACAGAATGCAGTAAACCTTTCTTCAATAGACGTTGCGAGGTTCCGCCTTTTATCAAATACTATCTCTGAGTCTGGAAATAATGAACCTATTTTAGGTATTCATGATGCGAACATCATATTTTCTAATCACTTAATTGAATATGGTTCGTCTGAAGTAATAAGCTTGATCGATTGCGGACTTAGAAATATTAATAATGAAAATACACCTCTTTGGCATTGGTATAATCGAACTAATAGCTCACTGAGGCAAGAAGTCTTGGTAAATAAAACTCTTTACGATAGCGATGAAGAAATAACTTGTGGGGCTTTTGAAGCAATGAGGATTATAGGGGTAAGGCTCCCAACCGAACATGATAGAGGAGATTATATTTCAAATTGGCTCCATGAAGAACGTTCAACTAATGTTAAGAAATCAGCATTAGGATATTTAAATCATCATGGAAAACAGGAGGATTTATCATTAATTCAATCTGAATTGGAGGAAGCAAACTCTTCGACTGCAAGAGCATCCTTAGAGGCGATAATAAACATTCAGCTTCGTTCTAACGAAGGTGCAGCACTTGAGACGATATACACGAACAACCTTGAAGTAATCGATGAAAAGCTGCTCAAAAGTGTGCTTTCAGCATCTTCACTTCTCAATGACGATATACTAAAATTAGGCCTAAAACATCGAAATAGAACAGTTAGATTAGATGCTCTAATGAAGTTAATAGAAAGAAAAATACTAAGCCCTGAAGAGTCGAGCGAGATTAAAGAAGATAGCAGTGCATTGATGCGCAAGACGCTAGTTGATTTCCTATTATCAAATGGTCAAGAAGTACTGGATGATGAGGCTGTTAAAAAGATTCTTGTTAAGCCAAAAAGCAATAGTGGTTTTGGACTTGGTGGGGGCTTATCACAAAATCAAACTGATATAGAAGGTCAGTCTTACTATGAAGATTATTTATTCACGAAATATATAAGTATGACGGAAAGAGAGCTGCTTACTCTGACAAAAAAACATAACATCTTCAATGTCATACCCTACTATGCGCTATGTAGTCGATACTTTAAAAGTTCATCTGAAGAACTAAGAAGTAATATTAAAGACAAATTTAAAAGATATTCAGAAACTTATATTAAGGAGCAGGAAGCTCGCGGATTCCCTGAGGATCTAATTAAACAGACTCGTGACCTGGGTGAGGTATTAAGGAAACAGTTCACTAGGAGAGGCCTAGATATTCTTTGTGAAAAAGGGGAAGCCCGTGATTTAACGGTAATAAGAAACAATATGCGTAGTGGATTTACCAAGAGCTCTCTGGCTGAAATTGATTATATGTATCAATATGGTGAGTGGGAAGATATACCTTTTATTTTGAAGGCTGAAAATGACTATAGCACTCAATCAATATTAAGCATTTCTAGGCCTAGAGATGCTTGGTATGATTCTGTTGTAAGAACCGTCTATAAAATTGGAAGAGTACGTTTAAAAGAATTATTCAAAGTAGAAATGCCCCATTACATATTGGTTGAACTGATTACAATATCTTCGGCTGCAAAATTTTCTGAATTATCAGATGAAGTATTGTTTGACCTTTTAAATAGAGAAGATGATTCGGTTAGAAAAGCAGCCTCATTAAAAAGTATCCAGTCTTTTAAAAAATCTAAACTTAAATCAATTCTTAGGAATTACGTAGAAGGTGTGGAATATCGCTACTACAATGTTATATATTGGTTGGATTTTGGTATTTCGGTATCAAGAACTATTACAACCAGAGCCGTAAATCTTATTTCAATTAATAGATAATCAGACGGGCCATAATAATACCCCCCCTCGAAAATCAATATTAAGGAAAGTTTGTATATTTAGAAAATAGACTTATAGCAATGCTGGATGTTCTTGGGCTGTCTAACCAAATAGAAGATAAGTCTAAAATCCCATTCGTCATAGAGAAATACAACAGACTTATAAATGAGGTCAAACTCCAAGTTAATGAACTATCTCCCTTCAATAAGTTGTTAAACTCTTTCCTATACGAAATAATACCAAAAGGGGAAACTCTTTAACTTGTTTTCGAAACGTTTCGGGGAATAGCCTCATTATTAGCTTTTTAAACTTGGTTGGTTTTCTACATTTGTTTCGTAACGAAATATTCAAACCTACCACACACGTTTTTAAACCTAGTTAAAGCCACACAATCTAGTTGCAGAGTTTCCTTCGTAATATAAGAAACCTTGCAACTAGTACAGAGTCATAATGACTAAAGGGAATTTATAATAGTCCTTCGTTTTTTGCTCTGTTTGCATATCGTGAGACAGTCGATTTATTAATTTGTAGCTCGATTACAATATCTGTCTCTTATACACATCT
>CAJXPP010000330.1 GCA_913058195.1 uncultured Gammaproteobacteria bacterium
GATCTACACAGAGTAGATCGTCGGCAGCGTCAGATGTGTATAAGAGACAGCTAAATAATCATCATTAAAGTAAGTTCAATATTCTAGTGTTAGGCCTTATAACTGTCGGCTTGATGGTGCGCTATTTTGACATTTCCAGCAAAACTCAAACGACGCATCATTTTTTTCATCGCAGTTACTACAAACCCATATTGCATCATTTTCATGGCTAAAAGATGATGAAATGATTTGCATTGCCTTGTCATAGTTCGCATCATTAATTACCCAGAGTTCCAGCCATGTCTCATGAGGGACAAGGTCGCCTGCTGCACCTGCTGCAAATTCATTTTTAAGCATGATTTCTATGCCTGAATTTTCAACTATGTTTTGAATGTTGTGAACTAAATAACGATTTTCATTAGTGTAAAGTAGTTTCATAAATGAGTAGCCATTGGAATCCAGTCAGAGTGCTATATACAGTTTATATATGTAAAGCCTTAGATCTTACCTTTTTCAATGACAAATATTAACTGCTCTTCAGTTTCAGATGAGTCAATTAATTTATGCTCAGAAATTTCGCAATAAACAGGAATATCGATAAATGCACCGCGATCAGTGGCAATCAATCGTAGTCGTTGTCCTACTTCCAGTGTTGAGAGCGCTTTTTTGGCTTTTAATAATGGAAGAGGGCAGTTTAAGCCTGAGGTATCAATTTCTGTGTCAAAGTGGGGCATATAATAATTTCATATTTAAAGTTTAATAAGAAGACATTTTATAGTGCTAGCGACTATTTAGATATGAATAGTAGTGAAAATGAATCGCCTTTATCAGCACCTTCTTTAACTTCACGTTCTACCAAGTTATTACCTCATTTAGACCATTGCTTTTTAGAGGCTTTATCAGCAATCATTTTCTTAGTGAAAGCGTAGAATATAATTTTAAGAATAACGAGTCCGGCTTTATAAATTAGTTAAACGAGATTAATTTTCTACCCTTTAAATCTGTGTAGCATTTTTTGTTAGAGCAAGCTGAATTCTTGATATTCTGCTATTTACATTGAATAGTAAGGATCTCATTGTTTACAATCGAAGGATACTCCCCATAATGAGCTACTATAGTTGTTGACTCGTTAGAGTGCTCAATAATATCGTAGCCATTAGGACACAATTCAGCTGACTTATCATGACACTTTTCTATACCTGAATTGCAATTCATGGTGTAGCCCTGTCTACCATTAGGGTTAGTAATAGAAGTTGCCTCAATGGCGCAACCGCTTAAAACAACGGTAAGACAAACGACTGCAACTTTAGTTTTCATATATATACTCTTGATTTAAAAGGGCGTTCAAAAATACTCTATTATATATCAAGTCTATATTTGAAAACTAAACTTTAGCGCTAACATTGCGATCACTTCAAACTATTTATTCCGTGCTATCACATTATCAAACGGTGATGATGCCGCAGGAGGAACCATATTTATGATGATTATGGATTAATTGGATGTTAGGCCCTTCTATCAAAGATAAGATTCACTTCTAATTAAAGAAGAAAATACCTCCATATACGATTTTAGGCTACTAGCGTGAAGCAGTGGCGTTGAAGTTGCCAATCGACATGTGTTTTCATGTTATTAGGTGTAAAGTATTAAATAAACAGTATATGACTTCGAGAGGCAATAGCTATGGAAGCGGACAAATCATTTATTTCACGCTTAAAAGAAGCGTATGAAAAGGGTAAGAAGCCTCTTGCATATATAATTATTGTTGAAATATTTGTCTTGGAAATTCTAGCTAATTTGTCTATATTTCCAAGTGAAGTCACTCGGAAAATTGAGCTAACATTAATAGCGACCCTTGCGATAATTCTTTTAGAGATACTTTTCCAAGTCTATGAAAAAATTGTTGCTGATAAAGGTTATCTTAAAATTATCAAACCGAATGCCTTATACGATGAGATACTTAATTTAGTTAAAACAAGTAAAAAAGTTGATGTAAAGTATATTGGTGTTGCAGGCCGGTTTGGTTGGTATTCAGTACTCTCAAGGTTACTAGACAAAAGTAACGATGATTCACTCCACGATGCCAATAAATTTAATGTCGAAATTGCTCTGATCTCTCCTGAGTTTTTTGAAGATAATAAAGACCAGCTTGAAAAGTATGATGCTTTATTTTCTATCACTCAGGATATAAGTAGAACCCAAGAAAAATTACAAAAAATGTATCCCGATGACGACAATAAAACACTTAAATTTTATTCATATGATTATCTGCCTAATTTTGTCGGATTTTTGATAAATGATAATTACCTATTCTTAAATACCTGTTTTTGGGAAGAAGTGGATGACTCTGAGCTAACATTTCGAGCTGGAGGGACAGAATATTTAGTCTATGATAAAAACGATGAATTTGGCGGGGCACTTTATATTGATCGTTTTAATGGCTGGTTTAACTATATAAGAACTGTCTCTTATACACATCTCCGAGCCCACGAGACTAGGCATGATCTCGT
>CAJXPP010000331.1 GCA_913058195.1 uncultured Gammaproteobacteria bacterium
GAGATCATGCCTAGTCTCGTGGGCTCGGAGATGTGTATAAGAGACAGAGGCTATTGTAATCTTTTACAGTTTCATATTCTTTATCAAACACATTATTCATACTTGCTTGTAATGACCAGTCTTGAGCCACTTGATAGTTCACTCGCAAATCAACCAAAGCGTACCCACCTAATCGTTCTGTATTATCAGCATCATCATAACGATGACCAGTCATTTTCCAACTCAATCCTGTAGACCACTTACCCCAGTTTCTATCAAGATTAATATTTGCGAACTGTTCAGCTCTGCGTCTCAAGGTTTTACCTGTCTCTGTATTTTCAGCATTAAGAATGGTAGCATTTATACCTAAATCCCAACCCAGCACTTCAGCTGAATATTCAACTTCAACACCTTGAATTTCAGCTTCATCTACATTAATTTTTGATGTACTAGTCAACGCTATCAAATCACGGATATTATTTTTGAAAGCCTGAAGCGACCAAAATCCTATACTAGAATCAATGTTTAGACCTACGCCGAAGTTGCGAGATTTTTCAGGTTGTAATGATGGATTACCTTCAAATGTAAAAAAACCAAAGTTCGTAAACGGAAAGTATAAATCATTAAATGTTGGGGCTTTAAACGCCGTGCCTATATTGGCCGTTAACTGAATGCCTTGATCCAACCATATCCCCCATTCTGCCGTTCCGGAATTGTAATGACCAAAGGCTTCATTATTATCATGCCGAGCACTCACAAGCCATGAATGTTGGCCTGCCTGACCCTGCCAGCCAATGAATACGGCCTTATTTCTTCGAGATTTACTGGTGAAAGTGCTAGTACTATCCACATCATCAACATCGTAATCCAAGCCAATATTTAATGAATTTTCCTCATTTAATGTAAATGTGTTTACTAATGATGCTAATCTATGTCTGGTGTTAAAAACACTGGTTGATTCACTATTCTTAAATGATTCAGACTCATCACGAGACTCTGCTAAGTCAAGCTTGAAACTCCACAAATCATTCACATCCCAAGCAATGTGACTACCAAAAACTTGCTGTACAGATTCCCCTGAAAACAAAGCTCTTGCGTTACTACTAAATCCATCGAACTGGTTATAGCCATGAATGCGAGTTAAGTTAATACCGACGCCAACATCATCATTAATCTTGTGTGTTAATTTTGCTGAGATACTATTATTTCGATAGCCATCTTTATCTGGATTCCTATCAACTCTTGAATCGATGCCATCTGTTGATTGATGATTAACACTCACATTATATTGAGTAGTGTCATTACCACCATTTATACCGGCCGATAATTGTTTACTATTATGCGTTCCGTAACCCGCTTTCGCATAGACATTAGTACCTGATTGTCCTTGGCGTGTAAAAATTTGAATAACACCGCCTATTGCCTCGGCACCATATAAGCCAGAACGTGGACCTCGTACAATTTCAATTCGTTCTATTTGTTCTACAGGAAAATGTTGTATTGCACTTGAACCTGATGTAGCTGACTGCCATTTGACGCCATCAATTAACACCAACACATGACCTGAGTCAGTGCCGCGCATGTAAATGCTAGATATTTTACCTAAACCACCACTTGTGGTCACATCTATACCTGGCTGCCGTGATAAAAGTGATGGTAAATCATTAATTTGTAAGCGTTCAATATCAGCACGTGTAATGACGGTATTAGGAGCCAATACATTTTGTGAAGGCATTCGGTTCGCTGTAACAGTAACAGGTTCTAATGGTTCAGAAGCATGTACTGATAATGTTGAGAATGCAATTGTCGCTAACGTTAGACGCACAGTTGTACGTAAGGCAAAATGCCTAGGGGAAGGTTTCATATAAGTCCTTGAGGATTCGCTCACCCGCGATCCAAAATCATAGTAATAAACACAACGAAGGGCTGTGATGATGCTTTGGGCCGGTCTCCGGACTCACGTTGTGGTTTTCACCTCACAAACTACCTTCCCATGTATCGACACACAGTGGTCATTAGCTTGCATTTCAACGCTTACCGTTGCGGGGGCAGTGTTGGCATTTCACCAACTTCCCGTTTAACTCTGAGTTGAAGCAGAGCACCTTAAGCAGGCGCGCATCGTAAGATTACCCACTAAAATAGTCAAGTTTTATTATAAGATAATAATCTAATAGATTGACAATAATCATCGTGGCTACTTATCCTTATCGCTCGTTTGAGGTATCACTACTATTTTTTATTAGTGAGTAAATGGGAAGTTGGTGCGCCATCGCGATGATGGAAAACCCAACACTGCCCCCGCAACGGTGATTGAGTCAAAGCTAAATACTAGAAAGCCACTGTATCAAGTTCAGATATGGGAAGGCATTTAGCAGGATAAAACCACTCATAAGTCCGGAGACCAACCTAAAACGACAATGTCATAACAATAAGGTTATGTTTAATCTGTCTCTTATACACATCTGACGCTGCCGACGATCTACTCTGTGTAG
>CAJXPP010000332.1 GCA_913058195.1 uncultured Gammaproteobacteria bacterium
GTTGGTCGCTTAATCCCAGCAGGTACTGGTTATGCGTATCATCAAGAGCGTGCCAAAGCAAAAGCTGCTTTTGACGCTCATGAAGATACAGACACTACCGTATCAGCAGACGATGCCGAAAAAGCATTAACAGATGCATTAAATGCTGACTTATTAGCAGATGATGGTGAATAAGCTTCAACGCTAATCACAATCGTTAAAAGCTAAGTAAAAGCCGTACCCGTTAAAAGGTACGGCTTTTTTGTTTTTAACGAATAAGCAATAAAAGATCTGAAAAGGTGAAAATGATCTGTAAGCTAGAATAAACGCGGCTATAACGATCAAATACTTGACAGCTCAATGATTGACCTATAGAATTTCGCGACCTTATATTCTGTACCCTTGTGGCTATTAGAAATTGACTGAATTCATTCAGGCTAATATAAGGTAAAAGAAATATTACGAGCGTATAAATCTTTCCCATTGATTTGAGATTTATACAACAATTTACCAAGGCTACTTTCCTTGGTAACAACTAATCAGGAGCTATAATGGCAACTATTAACCAACTAGTACGTAAACCACGTGTTAGACAAGTAACAAAAAGTAACGTTCCAGCGTTACAAGCTTGTCCACAACGTCGTGGCGTATGTACTCGTGTGTATACTACTACACCAAAAAAACCTAACTCAGCATTACGTAAAGTTGCTCGTGTTCGTTTAACTAACGGCTTCGAAGTTACTTCATACATTGGTGGTGAAGGTCACAACTTACAAGAGCATAGCGTGATTTTAATCCGTGGTGGTCGTGTTAAAGATTTACCAGGTGTACGTTACCACACCGTTCGTGGCGCACTAGATTGTTCTGGTGTTAGCGACAGAAGACAAGGCCGTTCTAAATACGGTGCTAAACGACCTAAATCTTAAGTTTCCCTTTCTTAGCTTATGAGTAAGCTAAAGAATAGAAACGTTAAGTAAGGCCAAATAACATATTACATTTTGGGTTTATCCTGAATATAACGGAGAATTAAGATGCCAAGAAGACGCGTCGTAGGGCAACGAAAAATATTGCCAGATCCTAAGTTCCATAACGAACTTTTAGCAAAATTCATCAACATCCTTATGGTTGATGGTAAAAAATCTACTGCAGAAAAAATTGTATACGGTGCATTAGACATTTTGACTGAAAAGAACTCTGAAAAAACTCACCTTGAGTTATTCGAAACAGCGTTAGATAACATCCGCCCACAAGTGGAAGTTAAATCTCGTCGTGTTGGTGGTTCTACTTACCAAGTTCCAGTTGAAGTACGTCCAGTACGTCGTAATGCTCTAGCCATGCGTTGGTTAGTTGAAGCAGCTCGTAAACGTGGTGAAAAATCAATGGCTCAGCGCCTAGCTAACGAAATGTTAGATGCGTCTGACAGCAAAGGTTCAGCGGTTAAGAAACGTGAAGACGTTCACCGTATGGCTGATGCTAACAAAGCATTCGCTCACTACCGCTGGTAAGCTAGCAGTATTGACTGATTGTATTATCTACTTTTGGGTTTACTCAAAGGTAGATACATGGCTAGCAAGAGTTACTCTTGCTAGCCATACTCATTTTACGGACTAGTGCTTTTATCACTATGTTGGCGTAGATAAAGTTTTATTAATTAAGTGTTTGGCTGTTGAGTTAAAGCTATTAACGAATATTTAATTAATAACACTAAACAGATATTACTGGTTTGTTGACCGGTAATAGTAAGAGGATTTCATTTTGGCCCGTATCACCCCTATAGAGCGCTACCGTAATATTGGTATCTGTGCGCATGTAGATGCAGGTAAAACGACAACCACAGAACGCGTATTATTCTATACAGGTCTATCTCATAAGATTGGTGAAGTGCATGACGGCGCGGCCACTATGGACTGGATGGAACAAGAGCAAGAACGTGGTATAACCATTACCTCTGCGGCAACTACCTGTTTCTGGAAAGGAATGGAAGGTCAGTTTGATGATCATCGTATCAATATCATTGATACTCCTGGTCATGTTGATTTTACTATCGAAGTTGAGCGTTCGTTACGTGTACTCGATGGTGCTGTACTTGTATTGTGTGGTTCTTCAGGTGTTCAGCCGCAAACCGAAACGGTTTGGCGTCAAATGGAGAAATATGCAGTTCCACGTATCGTTTTCGTGAACAAAATGGATAGAACAGGTGCTGACTTCTTATATGTGGTTGAGCAGCTTAAAACTCGTTTAGGTGCAAATGCCGTACCTATTCATTTAGCTATCGGTGCCGAGGACGATTTTGAAGGTATTGTTGATCTAGTAAAAATGAAGGCTATCAACTGGAACGCAAGTGATCAGGGCATGACCTTTAGCTATGAAGATATTCCTGCAGATATGCAAGAACTTGCTGAAGAATGGCGTGAAAACCTTGTTTCTGAAGCCGCTGAAGCTACCGAAGAATTAATGGATAAATACCTTGAAGAAGGTGATTTAACTGAA
>CAJXPP010000333.1 GCA_913058195.1 uncultured Gammaproteobacteria bacterium
ATCATGCCTAGTCTCGTGGGCTCGGAGATGTGTATAAGAGACAGAGTTAACTCTAACCAAACATCTGTTTCATGTTTAATATATTCAAGTGTTTCGAGTATTGCTTGTAGGTGTGAGCCTGTTATTTTGTAATAAAAATCTTCACTAAATGCTTTTAAATCTACATTCACTGCATCCATATAGTGATAAAACTCTGCCCGTGGTTCTGGACATACATAGCCAGCTGTTACAGCAATGTTTTTAATACCTTTCTCCGTACAAGCCTGTGCAACATCAATAGCATATTCGTGAAAAATAACAGGATCATTATAGGTATATGCCACACTACGACAGCCTAGATCATTTGCCTGATTTGCAATTCTTTCTGGCGTGGCATTATCCATCAGAGTATCCATTTCTCTAGATTTACTAATATCCCAGTTTTGACAGAACTTACAGGCTAGATTACAACCTGCGGTACCAAATGATAATACTGGTGTACCAGGCAAATAATGATTGAGAGGTTTCTTTTCTATCGGATCGATAGCAAAGCCACTAGAACGGCCCCAAGTCGTTAGAACGATTTTATTGCCCTCATTAGCACGCACAAAACATAAGCCCCGCTGACCGTGATGCATTTTACAAAATCTAGGACAAAGATCGCATTGCACCCTACCATCATCTAATAAGTGCCAATATTTAGTAGGGATGGTATCCGGGAAAGTGTCTTGATTCTCTGTAGGTTTAATTATCACGTCTCCTCGCTTTAATTATGCTTGCATTTAGCAAAGTCCAGAGTAATACTAAAGTTATATTACTCCTTAAACGTTGAGGTGTGTTATGCAAAATATCCGTCCTGCCGCAGTTTCCGGACTGTTTTACCCTGCTAATGGCCCTGCACTGAATACAATGGTAGTGAATGAGCTTAGATCAGTTAAAAGCCATTCTAACTCAAGGTTTCCTAAAGCAATCATTGTCCCTCATGCCGGCTACATTTATTCTGGCGCTATTGCTGCCAGTGCTTATTCACGGTTACAACCATATCGTCAGCATATAAAAAGAGTCATTATTATCGGCCCATCTCATCGTGTCGGCTTTAATGGTTTAGCATTAAGTAGTGCCGATTATTTCGAAACACCACTTGGAAATATTCCTGTAGATAAGGAAACAAATGAGCAACTGCTGGCAATAGATGGTGTAAAAACCCTAGATCAAGCCCATGTCCAAGAACATAGTATTGAAGTGCAGTTGCCATTTTTACAGAACGTTTTAGATGATTTTACAATTGTTCCTATAGTGGCTGGCAATGCAAGTGCAAAGCTGGTTGATAAAGTAATAAGCAGCTTGTGGAGTAATGATAATACTGTGATTGTTATCAGTTCTGATTTAAGTCATTACCACGATTACGCGTCAGCACAGCAACTTGATCTATCTACTTCTGATGCTATTCTAAATTTAGATCTCAACCAAATAGACTCAGAGCATGCCTGTGGTTGTGTTGGTATTCGAGGTCTCCTTTCTTTTGCTCAACATCATGCTGTTGAAGGCACGACTTTAGATATCCGAAACTCCGGTGATACTGCTGGTGATAAGGTCAGTGTGGTGGGTTACGGTGCTTTTATCTTTAGTGAGGTGATATAATGTTTTCCAAACAAGATCGTCAAACATTGAAAACATTAGCTAAGCAGTCCATAGAGTATGGCCTTCAACACGGTTGTCCAATACCGATAGATTTAACAGGTTTAGCTAATACACTTAAACCTCATCGAGCCACTTTTGTAACCCTAGAAAAAAACGGTAAGTTACGAGGGTGTATTGGCATGTTAGAAGCTGTCCACCCACTGGCGATGGATGTTGCAGCCAATAGTTATGCAGCTGCATTTACTGATTCGCGTTTCAAACCGGTTAATAAAACAGAAATAGATGAGCTGGATATACATCTTTCAATTTTAAGCCCTACGGAATTGATTATTTGTCTATCAGAAGAAGAGTTAATTAAACAGCTTCGTCCGAAGATTGATGGTCTTGTGCTTGAAGATGGCTATCATCGGGCAACATTTTTGCCATCGGTATGGGACTCATTAACTGAGCCTGTAGATTTTGTTAAGCAACTCAAGCTTAAAGCAGGTTTATCCGCTGACTATTGGTCGGAGGGTTTGTATGCTTATCGTTACACCAGTGAAAGCTTTTAAATGAAACTAAATTTTTCAACTGTGACATCTGCAATCTTGTAAACTGTTACCTATTATTAATTATAGGTTTTTCAAAATGAAAGTATGCGGTATTGATTTAAAGGGCAATGATGCCATTATTTGTTTAATGTCGTTAGACGGAGGCTTATTTTCATTACCAGACTGCAGAGTTAGGAAACTGTCTATTTCTGATGCCACTGATACAGAGCAGGTTCGAAAATTCCAATTCGATTTCGAAAAGTTGATGAATGATTATCAAATTGAACATGTGGTAATTCGTGAACGCATGACTAA
>CAJXPP010000334.1 GCA_913058195.1 uncultured Gammaproteobacteria bacterium
ACGAGATCATGCCTAGTCTCGTGGGCTCGGAGATGTGTATAAGAGACAGGTGAAGTGTGGCCTGAAACGGATATTACTGTTAAAAAAGTGGCTGATGAGTGGTTAATCAATAGTGATTATTTAAAGCTGAGTGACTTGTCAGCTCTTGCATTATTAACGGATTCTGCACCCGAAATGATTCGCGAGCAGAAGCCTGCAGGTGAGATCGATACGTTCATGGTCCGTTTATCAGCTAAAGAGGGTCTAAAAGGTTTAGCCTTTAATCTGAAAGATGGGGCTTTTTTACCCTGGCAAGAATATCCAGGTGTTTCTGGTTTAACCGTTGCAGTCAATTGGAATGATGGCTTAGCGAATATAGAAATGAATAGTCATAACCTGAATCTCTATGCTGAACAATGGTTAGATAAGGCAGTCTTCTTTGATTCGGTGACGGGTAATCTTAGAGTGCAGCATGATGATAATACTTTATCCATACAAAGCGAAGCATTGAGACTGTGGAATGATGATTTAACATTGCAACTGGATGGCAATATTGAACACGTTTCATCAGGAAAGACACAGACAGATCTACAGATTGTATTAGAAGATATGAAGGTAAACAGCTGGAAGCGCTATATACCACAAAAAATATTGGAAAAAGACTTTCAAGATTGGGCTAATTCTGCTTTTGTGGAAGGAATAATAAGCGATGGGAAAATTGAATTAGTAGGTGATTTAGCTAACTTTCCTTTTGATAAGCCAATAGATAAAGGCTATTTTAAGCTGGCATTAAATGTGGAAGATGCCCATTTACATTATGCGCCTGATTGGCCTGACATTATAGGTATGAATGCGACGATAAATGGCTTAGGAAATGATTTAATTATTAAAAGTAACCATGGTCTGATTGCTGGTTTTCAGTTTCTAGATGTGACCACAACTATAAGCAGGCTAATGATCAGCGAATCTATTTTAGTAACAAATGGAACTCTAAAAGGAACCACGCAAAAAGCGTTAGAGTTTGTAAAGAATAGTCCATTAAAAGCACGTTTCTCCCGAGCTGTGGAAGGTGTTGTTGCAAAAGGTGAAAGTGATATTAAGCTAAATTTGTTAATACCTCTATGGGATGTAAATTCAGCACAAGCAGATGGACATGTAAGTTTCAAAAATAGTAGCTTAAACTATCAAAACCTTGCTGGATCCACAATTAATAATATCAATGGCATATTAAATTTTAATGATAATGGCGTTGATACGAAGAATGAAATAGAAGCAGTTTTATTAAATGAAAAAGTGGATATAGCGGTTAAGCCGAGTAAAGACAAAACAGTTGTTACGATGAATGGTCATGTGGCTACACAAGAAATAAATGAAATTTGGCCAGAAACCATACCTAGATACATTAGTGGAAGAACGAATTACAGTGCGAAACTAAATATAAAAGAAAAGCAGTTAGGAGACTTTTATATTGATGGAGATCTGTCTTCAAATTTGCAGGGCTTAGCAATTGCGCTGCCAAAACCATTAGGGAAAGAGAAGGACGAACGATTTAATATAGCTGCTTCAGTTACTGTAGTTGATAATGAATTGAACTATTCATTGAGCTATGGTGAGACCCTTAATGCACTTGCTACTGAGAAGGGAGGTAAATGGCGCGCGGTAGTAATGATGGGAAGTGCAACACCAAAGTTACCTAATCAGGGTGTGCATGTACAGGGAAAGGTACAACATTTATCTGTAGATGAGTGGTTAGCTTGGGTAAATAGCCAAGCTCAGGGAAGTAATAGTTCATTTTTATCACAATTAGATAAAGTCTCGATGACAATTGATTCGTTAACAGCTTATGAGCATGAGTTTACAAACTTAGATTATTTAATGAACAAACAGGATCAGGGCTGGCTTATAAAATTATCTAGCGATCAAACTAACGGTAATATTTTTTGGCCAAATAATTTGAATGGCACTAAAAAGTTAGTTATTAATGTGGATAAGCTTGCAATATCACTGCCTAAAGAAGAGAAGAAAACGCAATATAAATCTCAGCTATGGCCAGCAATTGAGTTATATATAGGCGAGTTAAGTATTGATGAACTTAACTTCGGCAAGTTTGAGCTTTCGGCGGACAGAAATAATAAATGGCTTCTAAATTCAGCAACATTACAATCAGAGCATTACACTGCCACAGTGAGCTCAGGAGAATGGTCGCAAACTGAGGCTGGTGATTTAACCCAGCTAACATTGACTTTAAACAGTGACGACTTCGGTAGTGGGTTAACGGAGTTTGGCTATCAAAAAGCTATTGAGGCTAATCAGCTTGAAGTGATTGCCAATCTCAAATGGGCTGGAACTCCTTTAGACTTCTCTAGACAGTTGTTGAATGGTGAAATTGAGCTGGTTGTTGGCCAAGGTAAATTGAACGATGTAGAGCCCTGTCTCTTATACACATCTGACGCTGCCGACGATCTACTCTGTGTAGATC
>CAJXPP010000335.1 GCA_913058195.1 uncultured Gammaproteobacteria bacterium
GCAATATACTGATGTACAAGATAGTCAGTATTTTATGCGGGTTAAACTTGAAGGTGATAGCCAGTTAGATACCAAGCACTTGGAAACTCAATTTAGTAGTTTTGCTAAAACACTTGGTCTTACTTGGTCTGTTCATTATTCTGATAAACCTTATCGTGTAGCCTTATTAGTTACTCGTGCATCACATTGCCCCTATGATTTATTGTTACGTGAACTTGAAGGTGAATTAAAATGTGATATCCCAGTAATCATTGGTAATCACAATGATTTAGAAGGTATGGCAAAACAATTTGATAAGCCTTTCTATCACTTACCAATAAGCAGAGATACCAAGCCACAACAAGAAGCGCAGATTAATGCATTGTTAGATGAGTATAAAATTGATCTAGTTGTTATGGCGCGTTATATGCAAATATTATCTGAACAATTTGTAGAACAACATGCTGGTCGAGTAATTAATATACATCACGGATTCCTGCCTGCTTTCCAAGGTGCAAAACCCTATCACCAGGCCTACGATCGTGGTGTTAAAATAATTGGTGCGACGTCTCATTACGCTACAGCAGATCTAGATGAAGGGCCAATTATTGAACAAGATGTTGAGCGAGTTATGCATGGTAATAACCCTGACGATCTCGTTATGATTGGTAAAGATATCGAACGATTGGTATTAGCTCGAGCGGTGAAAGCACATGTCGAACATAGAATTATAATTTCAGGTCGACGCACTATCGTATTCTCAGAAGGTGCATAATACAAAGCTCTATTGTTTCAAACAATGAAAAGTCAGCTAGATTATTTTTTCGAAGGAAAGTAAATGTCGGATCAGGTACAGATAGTAGAAGAGTCATTAAAGCAACTTATTAATCGTGGTGGTATTGAAGTGCCGATGTTACCTGAGGTTGCTAATAAAGCCCTTGTGCTAGCCCAAAATCCTGATTCAGATGCCAGCGAGATGGCTCAGTTAATTCAAGGTGATCAATCATTGGCTGGTCATGTAATGCGAATTGCAAATTCAGCTGCATATACACCAATGTCTAACCTGGTTTCATTACAGCAAGCAATTGCACGCTTAGGCATGGGGACTATTAGTGAGATCGCGTTAACAGCCGCTATCGGTGCAAAAATATTTAATACGCCGAACTATGAGGCTTATGTCGCTGGAGTGTGGCAGCATGCTTTGGCTACATCTCTTTGGTCAAAAGAAATAGCACGTCAGTGCAGAAGTAATGTGGAAGTGGCTTTTCTAGCAGGACTTTTACATTCCATTGGTCGACCAGCCGTTTTGCAAACAATTTTAGAAATAGCTAAAAAGCAACAAATTGAGTTAAGTGATGGCGATATTCACCATTTAGAAAATAGTTATTGTCATCAAGTGAGTATGGCTGTGGTGAATGCATGGAAAATGCCGACATTAGTGATTGAAGCAATTGAATCTTTCACTGATAGTCGGAACAGCCTAACCGTTGAAAATCACGCCGCACAAGTTATTGCGGGGGCTAAGTTTGCTGCCAATATGCTTGAGCCTGAAACATTTGATAGGGAAGTTTTATTTGCCTTACCTGTTTTTGAAACACTTAATTTATATCAAGATGAAATTGAAGAATTATTAACTAAGACAGATGCTGTAGCAGCACGATTGGAAGGATTATCATCATGAGTACGCATAGTTTTGATTACGATGTCTTAGTGATTGGGAGTGGACCTGCGGGACAAAAGTCAGCCATACAAGCTGCTAAAGCAGGTAAGCGAGTTGTGATTATTGAACGTGATAGTTTATTTGGTGGTGCATGTGTACATAAGGGTACTATTCCATCTAAAACATTGCGAGAAAATGCCTTACGTGTGAAACATATGCGTCAAAATGCAGCATTGGCAGACTTCCACCTTTCAGAAGAAACTGAAATGGTCACGCTGATTGATCGTTTAGATGAAGTGCTTAAGTCTCATGATAAATATATGCGAAAGCAAATTGATCGTAATGATATTGACCGTATTCACGGTCGAGCCAGCTTCGTTGATAAAAACACTATAAAAATAACCAAAGTAGGCGGTGAAGTTAAAAATGTGACTGTGGGAACGGTTATTATTGCTGTCGGCTCTTATCCCCGTACACCAGAGAATATTCCTATCGATCATGAACACATGTTTGATAGTGACTCTATTTTATCCATGCTCTACCTGCCATCTAGTTTAACGGTATTAGGTGGAGGTGTTATTGCTAGTGAATATGCCAGTATCTTTCAAGCTTTAGGTGTTAAAGTCACTATGATTGATCGTTATCCGACACCACTTGGCTTCCTTGATAGTGATATGACCGATACTTTTGTTAAAGCCTTTAAAGCAATGGGTGGCACATGGCTGGGCAATCAAAAGGTAGAAAAAGTCTATTGGGATGGAATTAGTGAGGTAGTTACTGAATGCTGTCTCTTATACACATCTGACGCTGCCGA
>CAJXPP010000336.1 GCA_913058195.1 uncultured Gammaproteobacteria bacterium
CTACACAGAGTAGATCGTCGGCAGCGTCAGATGTGTATAAGAGACAGATTTAGGTGATAGCGTCATCGCGCAACAAGCGCTTACTTTGTCAAATATTGGCGCAGGTTGGCAAGCAACCGCAAACGTTCCTTGGTTAATATTAACACAACAAAGTGATGAGAATGGCGATGTGTTATTGATTGATATTGACCGTAGCTTGATCACAGGCTGGGGCTTAATGACAGCCTCTATCGCTATTTATGACCCAGTAAGTGGTACAACAAAAATTATTATTGTTGAACTTGCCGTTGACGCTATAAGACTAGCGGGCAACTACCCTGCTTTAGCATTTAATAGTTTAGCGACACAAGCAACCTTAGTACAAACCATCGACATACTTTCAAATAGTGAAACAGCTATCGCATGGCAAGCAACAACAGAGGCGAACTGGCTATCACTATCAGCAGACAATGCAAATAGCACCTTAACCATTACTGCTATACCAGCCAACGTAGCAACTGACGGAATTCACAACGCAGTTATTACCTTATCACCGACAACTGCAGGTAGTGCATTATCAGGAACAATAAATGTTACCTTAAACAAAGATTCAACTGATGGCGTAGATGTTGATTTAAGTGAAATCAACTTCAACACATCAGGCATTGCACTTGATCCTATGCGCCCGTACGTTTATATCGCAGATGGTGATCAGCTTAAAACCTATCATGTAATCACTGGTGCTTTAGTCAATAGCACCACATCGCTACTGGCAAACGAAGACTTAACTAACGTCGTTGTACACCCTGACGGTTCAATGCTATTAGTTTCTAATATCGAAACCTATTTGGATGAAGATGAAGTCGAGCAAACTCGCGTTAACCATTATCAGTTTGATTTAAATAGTTATCAATTTAGTCAAATCGATAGTGAAAATGTCACCATTGAATATCGCCCAATTATGATCAAGATGATTGCGGGCGCTCCAGTTGTAATTACACAAACGCTAGAATATGCCGACATGAATTTAGTGCGCCAATACTGGGATCAAGAAAATGCCTTTTTTGCCTCTACCATTGCGCAAGCTAATAGTGCTGACGTATTCATGGTATACAAACAAGCGACAACATCCCTTGAGCGTTTTAGCTTAGATTATAATGCTTATGCCAGTGAAATGGTCACAGCGATGAGCGAGCCCCCTTATACTAACGCTGCATTTACCAACTTATCGGGCTTTGCCCTAAGTAACGATAGTAATACGGTATATAGTGTAAACAGTACAAGTGAATGGGCAAGTTTTGATGGTAACACTTATACCGATAATGGCTTATTGCATGCAGATGCAAATATTCAAACTGCTAACGTTGCTAAGGATGTAAGCGATAATAGTTATTTCTATCGCTTTGACCCGACAAGAGGTATGACATATACCAAGTATAATGCAGACCAAGTTGAGCTTTGGTCAGAATTAATTATAGCGGATAGTCCCAAGCAGCAGTATTTCATGCCAGCTTATCAAAGAGTGCTAATTTATGAAGCCGGAACGTCAGTCTTAAAACTACGTTCACACCAGTAATTATTCATTCGCGACTAGCACCAAAAAATCCGCATTAAATGCGGATTTTTTATTTTTACTACCTTATTTTTAATACCTATTTAGCATAGCTTCAAGCCAGTAACGAAGGCTTGAACCTTCATTTGAAATTAAACTTACAGGTAATGTTATTTGTAGGAGTAAAAATTCAGATACGCAGTTCATCACTTTACAAGTGCTTTTTGATAAACCAATTTAAAATAACGCTAATTGACTATGCTGCTCAGTAGGCTTTTGTGTACTAAACCCCAGCGACAACCCTATGAGCCGCACTTTACGGTTATTTGCTCGCTTCATCGCCCTTTGCAGCAATTCAATAAAAATATCTTCATTACAATCATTCGACTGCACGTCAACTGTGGTTTGTTGAAAGTCAGCAAACTTAATTTTGACTGTTTGCTTAGCTATATTACGATCTGCATGTTTTGTTAAACGTTGTTTCAATTTGCTATATAAATCAGCAAGTATTTGCCGGCATTGCTCTATCGATTCAATATCTTCTGCTAAGGTAGTCTCTATTGCTAGTGATTTACGTACGCGTTCGGTCTCTAAAGCACGTTGATCAATACCAAAACTTCGCATATACAATGAATTAGCAAACTTGCCAACAATGGTATGTAGTTTAGCCACAGAGCTTATTCGAATATCTGCACAAGTTTCAAAGCCAGCAGCTAATAGCTTTTCGCCAGTTTTAGGACCAATACCTGGTATTTTTCTTAAAGGCAGTTCCGCAACAAAATTGTCAACTTGCTCTGGAGGTATAACACATTGACCATTAGGCTTGTTTTCATCGCTAGCAATTTTAGCAAGGAATTTATCTGTCTCTTATACACATCTCCGAGCCCACGAGACTAGGCATG
>CAJXPP010000337.1 GCA_913058195.1 uncultured Gammaproteobacteria bacterium
TATCGACACCCAGGGCACGGTGATCATTATAGATTTTGGTTCGACTAAAATAGCCGGTATCGAAGAAATATCGACCCCCGTTCATCGCCTCAACCTATTGGGAACGCAGCACTACACGGCACCAGAGTACCTGATGGGACAACAACCGAGCATCCATTCCGATGCTTTTTCTCTCGGTGTCATAACGTATGAAATGCTCACTGGGAAACTTCCTTTCGGAGAGAAGTACGGAGAAAAAGCGCTGAGTAAATTGCAATACATCCCCTCACAACAATTCAACCCCGATATTCCGCTATGGGTGGACGGTGCCATTAGAAAAATAGTCAACAGAAACCCAGCAAATCGGTATGAAGAAATATCTGAATTTATTCACGACCTGTCTTACCCGAACAAGTTATTTATCGAAAAAAAGCACACACCATTAATAGAGCGTAACCCTTTAATTTTCTGGAAAAGCGTTGCTTTACTAAGCCTGCTTACGACTATAACAATAGCCCTTATAAAATAAGGGCCTGAGTAAAATTAATTTTCAACGCCGGGCTTCTTCTTCGGCCTACATGTTTTTCCAATAATTATTTCCGCCGTCTGGTTTACCAGGTTCTACAATCTTGTGAACAGACTTTCAGCTGTAGAAAAATTCGTTTTCATTTTTCAATGCTGCCCCCTAAGGTAGCTGCTAGGTCGTTAATCTATAGCATAGTGTTATGCTATTGATTTCATCTAGTGTCTCCACACAAAAAATATACAGGCAAGCACATGATTATTGAATATATTACAGCGAATAACCCGTTCAACTATCTCAGCAAACACCTGACCAAACTTGTACAAGGACGCCTATGGTTAAAAGTACTAATAGGTATGTTGCTGGGTATTGCAACAGGCATGCTAATTGGTCCTACAACAGGATGGCTTCCAGCCGAAACCGCAACCACAGTGGGAAACTGGCTGGCATTACCGGGGCAATTGTTCCTGACCCTTATTCAAATGATCGTGATGCCATTAATCTTTGCCTCTGTCGTGCGTGGTCTAACATCCAGTGAAAGTTTTGAGCAGTTACGCAAGATGGGAATCGGTGTCGTGGTTTATTTTGTTATTACCACCACTATTGCCATCATCATTGGCCTGGGTGTTGCCAAACTGATCAATCCCGGTAGCTTTGTTGACGCCAGCAGTCTAAAAACTACATTGGCAACCAGTGGGGCAGCACCCCCTTCTGCGCATGCAACAATGCCTACCCTGTCCGAGCTACCGCAAACGCTGGTGACTATACTCCCTACCAACCCGTTAACATCTATGGTTGAAGGGCAAATGCTACAGGTTGTACTCTTTGCCGCTATCATGGGCGTCGCGCTGGTAATGATGAAGGCCGACCAGTCCAAGCCCTTACTTGATTTGATGGCTTCGCTTCAGGAAGTCTGTATGACGGTAGTTGGCTGGGCGATGCGGCTCGCGCCAATTGCCGTGTTCGGGCTGATGGCGCAACTCACCACCAAAATAGGGTTAAATGCGATACTGGGAATGGGTGTATATGTCGGTACTGTGTTACTCGGTCTGGCGATACTTACGTCAATGTACCTGTTGCTCATATATATTTTTGCCAGAGAGTCACCCTTGCATTTCTTACGCAATACCCGAGACGTGCTGTTATTGGCATTTTCCACCTCCAGCTCTGCCGCTGTTATGCCGCTTTCTATTAAGACAGCAGAGGAAAAACTTGGGATAAGCCCTTCTGTTTCCCAGTTCGTGATCCCGCTGGGTGCCACTATCAACATGAATGGCACGGCATTGTACCAGGGTGTTGCAACCATATTTCTGGCGCAAGTCTATGGTGTAGACCTGAGTACGAGTGCATTACTGTTGGTTATCGTCACTGCCGTTGGTGCATCCATCGGTTCGCCGGGAACACCCGGTGTCGGGATTATCATTCTTGCCATGGTACTAGAGACAGCCGGTATCCCAACAGCCGGTATTGTTCTGATTATGGGCGTCGACCGTATTCTTGATATGAGCCGCACGTCTGTTAATGTTTGCGGTGACCTGGTTGCCGCCAAGCTGATGGAGCGCTGGCTGATTAAAACTAATGTCCTCGAGACACCGGTACCCGAAACAGAAAACTAGTCGTGTAACTAATTGCTGCCTACGGATTATTTGTCACCGCAGAGTTTGCTCTGGTTAAGGCCAAGGGATTTCGTATCGAAGCTCTGGCCAACGCATGCCCTAATTATTGTTTAAACTCAGCCATCATTTGACCCAGTTAGGCTTTTTGTCGCTCCTGATACTGCAATACAAAACTATAAATAACCGGTATTACCAGCAGGTTTAATATCAAGACAGTCAACATACCGCCCAACATCGGGGCCGCTATCCGGTGCGTTACGTCTGACCCCGTACCACTACTGAGCCTGTCTCTTATACACATCTGACGCTGCC
>CAJXPP010000338.1 GCA_913058195.1 uncultured Gammaproteobacteria bacterium
TCTACACAGAGTAGATCGTCGGCAGCGTCAGATGTGTATAAGAGACAGCCACATGACTTTGCCTGAATCTTCAGGTTCATATAGTTGGCCAGATGAGGAATAGATACCAAATGAACGGAATAAGCCTTCCATACCGAAAGTACGTGCTTCATCCGGAACAATCGGAACAATATTTTTACCGACTGCTTTATCACGAATTAAAGCCGTAAGAATTCGAACAAATGCCATTGTGGTAGAGATCTCTCTATCACCTGTTGATTTCAACATTGCATTAAAAATACTTAAATCAGGTGTTTTCAATGCCGGTGCTGAATTATTACGTTTAGGTAAGAAACCACCTAACTCTTCACGTCGTGCTAATAGATATTTTTTCTCTTCACTATCATCATCAAAAGTGATGTAAGGAATTTTTTCAACTTCGTCATCTGATAATTGAATATTGAATCGATCACGGAACACTTTCATTTGTTCCACACCTAAGCTTTTCTGAGAGTGAGTGGTGTTTTGACCTTCGCCAGCTTCACCCATACCATAGCCTTTTACAGTTTTAGTCAGAAGTACTGTTGGTTGACCTTTATGGTCTGTTGCACTCTTATATGCTGCATACACTTTACGAGGGTCATGACCGCCACGGCTTAATTGCCAAATATCTTCGTCAGTCATATCTGAAACCATTTCTAGTAACTCAGGATATTTACCAAAGAAGTGTTCACGAACAAACGCACCGTCTTTCGATTTGTAGTTTTGGTATTCACCATCTACAACTTCTTCCATACGTTTTAGTAATAAGCCGTTTTTATCTTTAGCAAGTAATTGATCCCACTCACTGCCCCAGATAACTTTAATGACATTCCAGCCCGCGCCACGGAAAATAGCTTCAAGCTCTTGAATGATTTTACCGTTACCACGCACTGGGCCATCTAAGCGTTGTAAATTACAATTGATAACAAAGTTAAGGTTATCTAATTTTTCACGTCCCGCAAGTGTAATAGCGCCTAATGATTCAGGTTCATCCATTTCACCATCACCAAGGTATGCCCAGACATTACGACCTTCTGTCTTAGCCATATCACGATGTTCCATGTATTTCATGAAACGTGCCTGGTAAATTGCAAGGATAGGACCTAAACCCATAGAAACTGTTGGGAACTGCCAATAATCAGGCATTAACCATGGATGTGGGTATGAAGATAAACCGTTACCATCTGATTCAAAACGAAAGTTATCTAATTGTTGTTCTGATAAACGGCCTTCCATAAATGAACGAGCGTAGATGCCTGGAGAAATATGACCTTGAAAAAAGACCATGTCGGCGCCATTATCATGGTTGTCACCTTTGAAAAAGTGATTAAAACCAACATCATATAGTGTCGCTGAAGAAGCAAAGCTAGCAATATGACCACCAACGGCACCGGGCTTAAGATTCGCTTTCACTACCATAGCCATCGCATTCCAACGAATATATGAGCGAATTTTATGCTCAATATCTTGGTCACCAGTAATGCGTTGTTGCTGATCGACAGGGATAGTATTAACGTAAGCTGTATTAGAGCTATAAGGAAGATTAACACCAGAACGACGCGCCATATCGATTAGTTTTTCTAAAACATAATGCGCTTTGCCATCCCCTTCCACCTCAATCATGGACTCTAATGCATCTAGCCATTCTTGGGTTTCTTGTGGATCGTTGTCAACAAAATCAGTCATAAACACCTTCGTATAATGTTACGTCATAAACAGTCGCGTATTGTAACAGTTTTTGATTTATTCTAGGTATGCTTTACGAAGAAATATCCTTGCTAACTCAATGATGAAGCCATTGTCCTTGGCTTTTGATAGCATTTATACACGCGAATAGAAAACAATAGTAAAAGCAAAACCATATATATAATGGGTTCAACTTTATCTTGTTTAACAAGCATATAAAAATGTACGGACGTGGCAGCAGCTATAAAATAAGTTAGCTTGTGTAGCTTCTTCCACTTCTTACCACCTAACTTTTTCACCATCGCATTATTCGATGTAATGACTAGCGGAATAAGGCTTATAAAACTGACAAAACCTATAGTGATGAAAGGTCGCTTGATAATATCTTTGATAATATCATCAATATCAAAAAACTGATCTAACCAGAGATAAAGCAGCATATGCAGTACTGCATAAAAGAAAACGTATAAACCTAACATTCGTCGAAGGCTAACCAGTTTATTCCAACCAGTTATCCAGCGTAACGGCGTTATAAGTAGTGTTAGCCACAAAAATCGTAATGCCCACAATCCAGTTTCACGTGTAATAGCCTCAATAGGGTTCGCACCTAATTGATCCATTAATAATGAATATACCAGCCAAGTAACGGGTACAAGGCTGGCAATAAATACTACTACTGTCTCTTATACACATCTGACGCTGCCGACGATCTACTCTGTGT
>CAJXPP010000339.1 GCA_913058195.1 uncultured Gammaproteobacteria bacterium
ACACAGAGTAGATCGTCGGCAGCGTCAGATGTGTATAAGAGACAGCATCTTTCTCAAGTTAAACCCCAAACACTATACGGAATTCGCACAATGCGTAAGCTAATATTACCTTTAAAAATCATATTAATCAGTGCGTTAGTCATGTTGAGCGGCTGTGCGACAACACAACAGATCGATGGTGTGAATGACCCATATGAAAATTATAACCGCACTATGTATGGCTTTAATAAGACATTAGATAAATCAATAATAAAACCTGCCGCACAAGTTTACGATGCTGTACTCCCCGATCCAATCAGCTGGGGTATATCTAACTTTTTCAGCAACTTACTTGAAGTTAGGGTAGTAATAAATGACCTTCTTCAATTTAAATTTGAACAAGCCGCTGATGATTTTGGCCGCATAGCGCTAAATACCACAGTTGGGTTTGGCGGTATCTTTGATGTAGCCGGTCATGCTGGTCATACCGCGAATGATGAAGACTTCGGACAAACATTAGGCGTTTGGGGTGTAGAGCCAGGTCCATACCTAGTATTACCATTATTTGGACCTAGAAATGTGCGAGATACAGCTGGATTAGTTGGCGACATATACACCCATCCCGTAACTTATATGAAGGATGCAGGTACACGTAACGCATTCTTTCTCGTGGGTTTACTGGATAAACGTGCTGCTCTGCTAGGTATTGATAAGGTATTAGATGAAGCGGCTACAGATGAATACAGCTATGTTCGTGATGCCTATACTCAACAACGCTTAAACCTTGTCTATGATGGTAACCCACCTGAAGAAGACTTCGATGTATTTTCAGACTAGGAAGCTATCTGAATAAGACATTATGTTACTAGCAACATATAATAGAGAGCCGGACTTTTAGTTCGGCTTTTTTTATTACTTTTTTGGCCTAGAAAATTCATGACTACCGTACTCTTTATTGTTGCTATTCTCGCTGGCTTTGCGATCCTAATATGGGGGGCAGATCGTTTTGTCGATGGCGCATCTAGTATTGCAACAAACCTTGGAGTATCTCCTCTTCTAGTTGGTCTAACCATTGTTGGCTTTGGTACTTCAGCACCTGAAATGCTTGTTTCTGCACTAGCAGCTTTTGATGGTGCACCTGCATTAGGTATAGGTAATGCCATTGGTTCAAACATTACTAATATTGGCCTTGTGCTTGGTATAACAATCTTGATCACCCCTCTCACTGTCCATTCAGACACTCTCAAACGTGAGTTTCCTATGCTTGCGCTAATCATGGCTATTGCTCTCTATCTTGTTTGGGATCTAGATCTTAGCCACACGGATGGCATTATCTTATTTTCAGGGTTCATTATTACTCTATTTGGCATGGCTTACCTGGCCATTCATAGCAGTAAAAGTGACAAGCTTGAACAGGATTTTGAACAAGAAGCTGCTGATCATAAAATGACTACACGGCAAGCGATTTTAAGCTTTACTATCGGTTTAGTATCTTTACTTATCGGTTCAAAAGCCTTGGTATGGGGAGCAACTGGTGTCGCGCATTTATTAGGTGTAAGTGACTTGGTAATTGGGCTCACTATTGTTGCAATAGGTACGAGCTTACCTGAGCTTGCTGCATCAGTGATATCAGCCCTAAAAAATGAACATGATATTGCAGTTGGTAATATTTTAGGCTCAAATATGTTTAATTTACTAGCCGTATTGGCAATGCCTGGATTAATACATCCATCTGCATTAGATCCTATGCTGCTAATTCGCGACTTCTCTTTTATGTTTGCGTTAACTGTCGCACTCTATCTATTTGCATCTACAGGCAAGCAAGGACAGATTGGTCGCTATGCAGGTTCACTTATGTTAGTAACTTATATCGGCTACAATGGTCTTCTTGCCTACCAAAATACCCAGGGAGCTATCTAAGCAATGAACGAAGCTGACAAATTAAAGGCGCTTGGGCTTGCCGTTATCAATACCGAATTAGAAGGTATATCAGCACTAAAGAATCGAATCGATGATAGCTTTGTTCAAGCTTGCCAGCACTTATTGCACTGTGAAGGACGTATTGTCGTCATTGGCATGGGAAAGTCAGGCCATATTGGCGGTAAAATAGCAGCCACCTTAGCAAGTACTGGTAGCCCAGCTTTTTTCGTACACCCTGGTGAAGCAAGTCATGGTGATCTAGGTATGATTACCGATAAAGATGTCGTTATAGCACTATCAAACTCAGGTGAAACAGGTGAAATCCTCACCATTTTACCTATTATAAAACGCCTAGGTGTACCACTTATTGCCCTTACCGGTAAGCCCCATTCAGCACTCGCAGAAAGTGCTAATGTACATATTGATGTCAGCGTTGAAAAAGAAGCATGCCCACTGGGATTAGCACCAACATCAAGCACCACGACAGCATTAGTTATGGGCGATGCTCTAGCCATTGCC
>CAJXPP010000340.1 GCA_913058195.1 uncultured Gammaproteobacteria bacterium
GCAGCGTCAGATGTGTATAAGAGACAGATATAGATACATGCAGTACTCATGTATCTACTAAGATTTGATTGTAAAGAGTTTCTGAGGCAACAATAAATACTATTTATTTCTAGATTTAACGGCTGTTATAGCTAAATATTCTATACATATTTAAAAAGATAATTAAGGGCTTGTCATATCACTCTTTCATGTGAAATGGCTGAAGAAAAACATGTTATCGTCATCGACCTGCCCTGTAATACTAACACCTTTAATCCATACAAATTAATAAGTTGAAGTAACTTAAGGTAGTGACCTAGCTTCTTAGTGATAATGGTTTTTAATAGTGAGGGATATCAATTTTTGAAAATATTTCAGTAACTTCTGCATTTGATTTTGTTGATAAAGCCTGATTTATAAGGCTATCTGTTAAGTGAGGAGAAAATAGCTTCATAAAACCGTACATATAACTACGTATACTTACTCCACGCTTTAAGGCAAACTTAGTTACTGTAGGTTCAAACAGGTGACTAGCATCGATAGCAACAAGATCTGAGTCAACATCAATGTCATATGCTAGGCTAGAAATAACTCCAACACCAAGTTTCATTCTCACATAAGCTTTTATAGTATCTGCATCTGAAGCTGTAAATCTTATATCTGGCGTTAAACCTTGGTTAGCAAAAGCATTACCCAACTGATACCTACCTGTAAACCCTCTTGTATAAGTAACAAGTGGATATTGAGATAGTTTCTCTAGTGTCAATGGAGCTGACGATGCTAAAGGGTGGTCAGGGCGAGCCACAATGGTTCTGTTCCAACGAAAACAAGGAATAACGATTAAATTATCGTAAGAATCCATGCCTTCTGATGCTATTGCAAGATCAACTTTCCCTTTCGATAAATTTTCACATATATCTACAGGACTGCCTTGTTGCATGTGAAAAGAGATGTTATTAAACTTCCTTGTGAAGTTTAATATAGTATTCGGGAGGACATAGCGAGCTTGTGTGTGAGTCGTAGCCACTGTTAGGCTCCCTACAGATTGGTCGGCATACTCTTGAGCTACTATTTTGATACTTTCAAGCTTATCTGATATATCCTCAGCCATCTCAAGAATTATTTTTCAAACAGGCGTTATACCCGTTAACATTTTCCCATGCCTTTCTAATATCTGAACGTTCAGTTCATCCTCAAGCATTCTGCTCTGCTTACTAACGCCAGGCTGAGAAGTAAAAAATAATTCAGCAGTTTTAGATGCATTGAGACCATTATTCGCTACACCTAATATATATCTAAATTGCTGTATTTTCATTTTAGCTACCGAAGCTATTTTTTAAACTTGAGTTAACAGCCGTCAATATGACTGACAATGTAAGATTTTGAAGGTACTACTTTGTGATTCACAAGAAAAAATATGAACTGCTTTTACTCAGAAACTATATTTAGATCGGAATTACGCTCGAGCAGTAAAGTTTCGAACAATCAAGTAATAGAGGATTCGATCTTATTAAGCTTACCACTAGAACAACTGATAGTAACTATATAGTTGTTTCTTTAGGACTAAAATTTACAGTTCTAAATAAAATCTATCATGGGTCATGAACATCTAAATATACAATGCAAATATAGCTATAGTTCAAAGTAATAACATTTGCAAATTATCCTTTAGAACATATTTTTATTATGGCCGCTTATTTTTAGATGCTTTTTGCATACCACCTGATACAGGTGAGTTTAAAGTAAGAGCTAAGAATTTATTAACAGTGAAAAATTAATTATATTTGGAATATAAATATGAATCAGTAGCTTAGCTAGCGTTAAAAGCGCTAAGCTTTAATTGAGTTATGATATATATAAACGATAATCTATTATTCTTAAATAACATCATTGCTTGAACTTATATGCTTTCTTAATACGGTTTGAGTTAAATTTAGATCAAAACACTCAATGAATGCATAACAATACTTTCTCAAATAACTATTTGCCCGAAGAGCAAGCAGAGTCGCACTGGGCTGAAATAAATGACTGGCATCTATCCCACAGAGGCCTCTATCTTTATCTTCATTGAAAGCCATGCTCGCAATTATTCCAATCCCTAGTCCTAACTCAACATATGTTTTTATTACATCAGCATCTGATGCTGTAAACACTATTTTAGGTTTCAAGCCTTTTTCCAAAAAGGCTTCGTCTTGCTTAGCCCGACCAGTTATATCTTTTGCATAGGTTATGATTGGGTATTTGGCGATAGATTCTAATGTTAATTCTGTTTCGTTTAATAGTGGGTGGTCTTTTCTAACAACAATACTTCTATTCCATTCATAACATGGAAAAACTGATAATGATTGTATTTTATTTAATGCTTCAGTAGCAATACCAATATCGCTGTCTCTTATACACATCTCCGAGCCCACGAGACTAGGCATGATCTCGT
>CAJXPP010000341.1 GCA_913058195.1 uncultured Gammaproteobacteria bacterium
TTTTTGTCTAGCGACAATAGCGACATAGTCCCACCTGATCCCATTCCGAACTCAGTAGTGAAATGTGTTAGCGCCGATGGTAGTGTGGGAGTTCCCATGTGAGAGTAGGACATTGCTAGGCTTCTATTAAGAAAAGCCCGTTACTGATGTGACGGGCTTTTTGCTGTCTGGTGATAAATAAGTTAATAGAAGTAATGGCATTGTGTCGCTAGCACCTGAGGACGGCTTATGAACAGTCATGCTCTCGCACACATAAATGCATGTATGGCATGCCTGCAGGAAATGCAGATATGATATTGTTTCATTAATGGTCTCTGTGCGTCATTGTTAGCCTTTGTTAAGGTAAGTGTTTCGTATGAATCATGGAGAGTCTACATTATTCGTAATCCCCCTATTTACTTATAGAGCCACCTGACCTCGTATCGTTACTTCATTTTGTACATCAAAATAACTAAGCAGTTTTGATACTGTTTTATATCTATTGAACCATACGGATATTTGTTACTTGGGTATGTCATTCAGATAAAGGTCTGGTGATATTTAATGATTTTCAGCAGCGCTATATATGTTGCTTTATTTTGAAGGGCAACTGGGGCTGTTTTAGTTTTTGGAGAGAAGGGGGGGGAGTTACATTGCTAAATTATATTGCTGCAATATGAATATCATGCATAAATTTGCATATAGTTCAGATATAAAAAATCCAGCCGAAGCTGGATTTTAGTTTTATGAATGCTAGTTATTGTTTATTCGACAATGTCCATTTCTTCAATTAGGTTGGTTGCACCATCTACATATTCCATTACCCAAAGCATATATTTAATATCGACGTGAATAGAACGATTCAATTTAGTATCATAATCCCAGTCGCCAATAATACTCTCGTATACACCATCAAAAACTAGTCCAACAAATTCGGCTTTGTCATTTAATGTTGGTGAGCCTGAGTTACCACCTGTAATGTCAAGAGTACCTAAAAAGTTTACAGGAACACTACCAAGTTCTTTCTTGGCGTACTCACCGTATTGTTTCTCTTTAATTAGAGAAAGTTCTTTCTTAGGTGCGTCGAATGGGGCAATACCGGTATCTTTTCTTACAATACCTTCAAGTGTAGTGAAAGGCGTAGCAACTAAGCCGTCTTGTGGAGAATAGCCTTTAACATTGCCGTAAGTAACTCGTAGTGTGCTGTTAGCATCAGCATATACTGGAAGGTTTTTTGAGTTAAAATAAGCAATTAATGCCGCCATGTATTTAGGACGATAAGATTGAATATTCCCCGAAAGATCTTCATTCGCTTCTTCAAGTTGCTTGCGCTCTGCTGATGTTGCTACTGCTAGTTGAATGAACGGGTCGTTGCTGTTGTTGAAATCTTCAGATGATTTCTTCATCCAATTAAGACGAGTTTCTTCTTTGTTCAACTCTGTTTTTTGATACATCTTTTCAAGCTTGGCTTGAAATTGTTGCTCATTGAAGTTTTTATCAACACCAAAAAACATATCTAATGATTGCAGACGTTGTGCTTTTGGTAGTTGCACATAATGTTTAAACATTGCCAGAACTATTTTTTGATCAATTTCTGCATCGTAACGGCGATTGACTGCTTTCATACCTTGCTCGAAACGAGCGATATCACGTTCTTGGTAACCACGTTTACGATCAATGTTAGGCTTGATGTTTTCTTGTGATAAACGATATAAACGGTTAGCAGTGCTATACATTTTTCCGTAATTTAAATAACCTAAAATCAAATCTCTTGCTTGAGTTTGCTGGTCTTGCTTAATCAGACTATTTAGGCCATTCAATGCTTTACCGTATTTATTTTTAAGAGCGGTATCTGCATTAATCCACGTGTTAAGGTTTGATTCTAGCTCTTGCTTACGAGAAAGCGTTGTACCTTTGTTATAGCTTTCAACCATGCTGCCATAATTTTTAGCATAGTTGGCTAAACTGGCTAATGTGCTCTCATATTTAATACGAGCATCGCTACCTGGCGCTGAGCTGTCATGAATTAAGTTAATAATTTCTTCGCGGTATGCTTTTGCTTTTGGATAAGTCCAAGTGAATTGATTTTCAACTTCAAGTGCCGTGCGATAGCGGTTAGTGCGGCCTGGATATCCTAGCACCATGATGTAATCATCTTCGTCAACACTACTTTTGTTAACTTTTAAGTGATGCTTCGGTTCATAAGGAACGTTATCAGTACTATAATCTGCTGGTTGACCATCCTTACCAACATAAGCGCGATAGAAACCATAATCACCGGTGTGACGTGGCCACATCCAGTTATCAATATCACCACCATATTTACCAACACTGCTCGCAGGAGCATGCACTAATCGAACATCTCGAATAGTAAGTTGTTTAAATAGGTAATATTCTAACCCTGTCTCTTATACACATCTGACGCTGCCGAC
>CAJXPP010000342.1 GCA_913058195.1 uncultured Gammaproteobacteria bacterium
CTACACAGAGTAGATCGTCGGCAGCGTCAGATGTGTATAAGAGACAGGGATAATTTGGTTGTTTTACCTTTGTATCCACAATATGCCGGACCCACAACCGCTTCAACTTTTGATGCGGTAAGTAAGGAGCTACAAAAATGGCGCTATGTACCATCGCTTCATTTTATCAATAGTTACCAGCAAAACCCTGGTTATATTAAAGCGTTAGCTAACACTATTGTTGAGCATGTAAAAAGCCATGGGAAACCTGATAAATTAGTCTTGTCCTATCATGGTATGCCAGAGCTTTTTCATCAATGGGGCGATCCTTATTATGATGCTTGTATTGAAACTACGTCATTATTAAAGCAGCAGTTGTTAGTGCCTGAGCTTGTTGAAGAATACGGTTTTAAAGACAATGAAATTATTTCTACGTTTCAGTCACGATTTGGCAAGGCAGAATGGCTGAAACCCTATACCGATGAAACGTTGGAAAAGTTACCTTCTTTAGGTAATAAGCATATTGCCATTTTAAGTCCTGCCTTTAGTAGTGACTGTCTTGAAACCCTTGAAGAATTAGAGCATGAAAATCGCGAGATATTCATGGATGCTGGTGGAGAGCAATACCATTATATTCCAGCATTAAATGACCGTGATGATCATATAGACGCATTATTTGATGTGTTATCCCCCGTATTAGCTGCCACTCAATAACCCTATCTATAAATAAAACTTCATAAACCTGACTTGCTTCACCTTGTTAAATTGTTATACTGTTTTTATATACAGCTTTTGTCGCGATAAGGTTTATGAATACTCAACGAAAGATAATCCACATAGATATGGACTGCTTTTATGCGGCTGTTGAGATGCGTGACTTTCCTGAGTATCGCAATATCCCATTAGCCGTTGGAGGTGACGGCCCTCGCAGTGTTCTGTGTACTTGTAATTATCAAGCAAGAGAGTTTGGTGTTCGCTCGGCAATGTCTGCAGTCAAAGCAAAGCAACTTTGCCCTGACTTAACAATAGTGCACGGTAGAATGGATGTTTATAAAGAAGCCTCGAAGCATATTCGCGAGATATTTAGCCGTTATACCCACTTGGTTGAACCGTTATCTTTAGATGAAGCCTATCTTGATGTCACTGATTCAAAAGACTTCCATGGCAGTGCTACTTTAATTGCAGAGCAAATCAGAGCAGATATATTTGCTGAGTTAAACTTGACGGCATCTGCAGGCATTGCACCGAATAAATTTTTAGCTAAAATTGCTAGTGATGAAAACAAACCTAATGGTCAATGTGTCATTACCCCTGAACAAGTGCCCAGCTTTGTTGAAGAACTTTCATTAAAGAAAATACCCGGCATTGGCCCAAAAACGTTTGAGAAACTCAATCGCCATGGTTTTTCTACCTGTGCAGATGTCAGAAAAAGCGATGCCAGAGTCTTGCAAAATATTGTTGGAAAGTTCTCAACTAGTTTATTTTTAAAAGCACATGGCGTTGATAATAGAGAGTTAGAAGTGAGTCGGCAGAGGAAGTCACTTGCTATTGAAACGACTTTAGCTCAAGACATTTCTACAGAAGGTGAGTGTCAGCTTGTGATTACGGAATTATATCAAAAGCTGTTAACGCGCCTTGCACCACATGCTAATCGAGAAATTATTCGTCAGGGCGTGAAGTTAAAGTTTACTGATTTTAATCAAACCACGGTAGAGACGCAAAGTAGTGAATGTCAGCAAGCACTTTTTGTTAGTTTACTTGCTAAAGCTTATAGTCGAGCTAATCAACGCGGAGTGCGCCTAATTGGTTTAACGCTAGGTTTTGCTGATAACGCTAAAGAAACACAACAACTTTCATTCGCACTGTAATTTGAACAATTGATACGAGATAAAAAAGAGCCAGCAATAGTATATTACTGACCCTTTAAATAACCTAAAATCAGGTTGTATAGTATGGTTACTAAAACTAGCTTATTGCCAGGTTAAGGTATCCCATTTGCCGTTGTTCCACTCAGTAGTGTTTTCAATAATTATTGCTTGTGATAAGTCTTCTTCAACAGCCGAAAAGTCAGTATTCTCAGTTGATAAATCAAGGCCAGAGTCAACTATAATCGTTGTGATTTCATCTGCCGAGCCTATTGCTGTGGCAATTAGCTCTTCAGTGGTTAATGTTGCTACTTCATCTGAAGTAACCACGGTAACTATATCGTCTAACAAGTTATCTACAACATTCTTCGAAACAGTATCGGCGGCAGCTAAATCAATCACATCATCAGTAAGAACAGAATCTGCAATAATTTCAAGTAGGCCTGAAGATGCGGCAATTTCTTGCTCCTCTGTTAAACCGCTTGCTTCCACTGAAGTAATTACACCTTCGGCGATTTCTTGAAATAGTGCTACATCAGACAATTGCTGTCTCTTATACACATCTCC
>CAJXPP010000343.1 GCA_913058195.1 uncultured Gammaproteobacteria bacterium
CGAGATCATGCCTAGTCTCGTGGGCTCGGAGATGTGTATAAGAGACAGGTGGTGAATGCACCACTTGGATCAGCAAAAACAGAGATTTCAAAAGGTGGAACCATCGCTTTTTTAGCTAAATCAAGCATATCCATTGCTAAGCCAATATCACGGCCGCCAATAAATAAGCCTGTTCTCTTAACGCCTGAAGGGCCTCTAGAAAAAATAGCATCTTGCGTTAAGCCGGATACTTCTTCTAACGTAACATTACTATAAGGTACGATAACTTCGTAGCCAGCATCGACAGCCATATTGATATCGAATGGACTATTATGTACATTAGGATCGATCATGTGAATTATCGAACGTTTAGCCATGGTTATTCCTTATTATTTAGTGTTATTTTCGGACTATATTGTTAATAATAAACTTTATTGCTTAATGATTTCAATCTTTGCACCTGTTGAAGCGGTGCCCGCTATTGCAAATGAAATGTTAGATAACTTTTCTTTTTGTGAAAATTCCGTAAGAGAAAGAATCAGTTGTTGTGCCTTTTTCTCATCTTCAACAAATACGCACCCTGTAGGCCCCCAAGAGCTTTGAGAAATCCCTTTATGATCAAGCTGTTGTGACTTTCCTAATAATTTTGCAACAGTCTGGCTCGTGTAACGAGCACCTTGAGCAGGCGCAAAATGGTCACCAATCAGCATTTGTATATGAGTGACGGCTTCACCAAAATGAGTAATGTTTTCATCAATTAGGGCTGGTAGTAGTTTCATTAATGTTAAGTGACAAATTGATTGTGCATGACTTAGCGGGAAAGTCGGTAAATCCTTAAAAGCGGCGAGTTCCTCTTTACCGTGAACGCCTGTATTGCTGCTGTCCATAATTAAAACAATTCGCCAACGTTTTGGAAAAGGCTGGTGAGCTAATACAGGAGGAGGAGTTGATTGGTTTGAGCCTGAGCCGCCATCAACAATAAACCCACCTAAATCAAAGGTAGCGATACCAATTCCAGATCGAGCCCCTCTAGCCATATGAGAAGCTATTTCAGGTGTTGTTGCCTTTATGCGGTATAAACGGCATAAAGCTGTTCCAATGGCCAAAGCGAATTGTGTGCCAGAGCCAAAGCCTGAGTGCTCTGGAATCAGCTCAATTACTTTGACATTAACACTGCGATCATTTTCAGGTATTTGTTGGCCAAGAATGCTAAAAAACTGCTTTAATATTTGGACTATTTTGTTGTGATGAACAGATGGTTGGATCACAAGAGTACTAGATAGGCTTATTTCAATTGTTGTGAAATATGAATCTATAGCTAAGCCAATGCTGCCAAATTGTCGTCCAATGCTACCATTTAAATCAAGAAAACCTAGGTGGAGTCGTGCCGGCGCGCTCACCCTAACAAGTGTGTCAGGATGAGACTCATTGCGATCCCGTTTAGTCACTTATTTAGCATCAATTTTACACGCAATATCGTAGATTGTTGTTTCATCTAAAAATTGGTCATTACTGTCAAATAACGCTGAGATGGCACTATGGTGAACTTTCATTTTATAGTTACCAATTGCGATGGCACCATAAAGTTTGACGCCTTCTTTTTCGTTACCATTATCCATTACTTCGATACCTTCAACACCAAGAGGCGGAACGGCATTTACATCAGCAATTACTTCTAATGTGGGGCTAGTAGCCCAAGCAGATTTAGGCAGAATACATACGCCTGCAGGACCACTGGCAATAGCAACATGAGCATCTTTTAACAGTTTTGCAACGGACTCATCACTACGGCTTTCACCTGGCGTAACTGTTACACCATATGATTCTTTCATTTGGTCTGTGATGATTTTGGCTCTTGCCATACTTCTAGAAGTGATAACAACTTCGCCAGCGCCTTCTTTTAAGAAGTAAAGAGCTGAACGTTGGCCGACAGGGCCAGCACCAATTATCACGACTTTTTTACCTGTAATGTCATAACTGTTCATTACTTTGCGAGCGATAGCTGCAGCAGTTGTATTTGAGCCGTTCGGATCCAACATAACTGAAACTCGAACAGGTCCAAAAAATGCCTTTTTTACTGCTACGCCAACAAGTTCACTAGCAGGAACATTTGAGCCACCAATGAAAATAGCACTGTTTTTAAGATTTTTACCACCACGAGTAAAAATCATACCATGGACATGCGGAGTTACATTATCACGGGTTACATTACCATAGCTGATAACATTGTCGACATCAGAATCATAAGCAACAGCTTGATCAAATGCACTTGGAACTAGGTCAGTATCGAGGTGAAGTAACAGTTTTTTCATAGATCTATCCGCCCTTGCGTTAGGTTTGTTTTGATGATTGATTATGTGAATCTTGAAAGTTTACCTTATTTTAAGGCAATGAGCGAAGTAATCAATATTCTATATTTAAACC
>CAJXPP010000344.1 GCA_913058195.1 uncultured Gammaproteobacteria bacterium
GTTGGTATCGTAACAAGCCGTGACTTACGTTTTGAAACACATTTTGAAAACCCTGTTTCATCAGTGATGACAACCAAAGAGAACTTAGTTACCGTAAAAGAAAATGCAGACCGCGAAGAAGTGTTGAATTTATTACACACTAATCGTATCGAAAAAGTATTAGTGATCGATGATAACTTCCATTTGCAAGGCATGATCACCGTTAAAGATATTCAAAAATCAACCGAAAACCCACTTGCATCAAAAGATGATCAAGGCCGTTTACGTGTTGGCGCTGCGACGGGTATTGGCGCTGAAAGCCAAGCTCGTGTTAAAGCATTAGCTGAAGCTGGCGTTGACGTTATCGTTGTAGATACTGCTCACGGTCACTCACAAGGTGTATTAGATCAAGTTCGTTGGGTCAAAGACAATTTTCCTCAAGTACAAGTTATCGGCGGTAATATCGCAACAGGTTCAGCAGCTTTAGCATTAGTTGAAGCGGGTGCTGATGCCGTTAAAGTAGGCATAGGCCCTGGTTCAATTTGCACTACACGTATTGTTGCTGGCGTTGGCGCACCACAAATCACTGCTATCAGCAATGTATCTAAAGCATTGGAAGGTACAGGCGTCCCATTAATTGCAGATGGTGGTATTCGCTATTCTGGTGATGTAGCTAAAGCCTTGGTTGCAGGTGCTCATACTATTATGTTGGGCGGCATGTTTGCCGGTACTGAAGAAGCGCCAGGTGAAGTTGAATTATTCCAAGGTCGTTCTTATAAATCATACCGCGGTATGGGCTCTATGGGTGCAATGCAGCAGAAACAGGGTTCTAGTGATCGTTACTTCCAAGAATCAAGTGAAGCAGATAAATTAGTGCCTGAAGGTATTGAAGGTCGCGTTCCGTTTAAAGGTGCACTTTCTGCCGTTATCCATCAGTTATTAGGTGGTGTTCGTTCGAGCATGGGCTACACCGGTTCAGCAACGATTGAAGATATGCGTACTAAACCTGAGTTTGTTCGTGTCACATCAGCAGGTATGAATGAAAGCCATGTGCATGATGTCACCATCACCAAAGAAGCACCAAACTACCGCGTTTAGTTTAATCACACACTATTAATGAACAAAAACCAGAGTCGTAAATTCATGACTCTGGTTTTTGTCCTTTACACACATTACAACAGAGAATCTTATGAGCAGTAATATCCATGACCACCGAATTCTTATTCTTGATTTTGGCTCACAATACACTCAACTTATTGCCCGTCGTATTCGTGAAGCAGGCGTTTATTGCGAATTAAGAGATCCTGAAATTACCGCTGCCGAAGTTAAAGAGTTTAACCCTCAAGGTATTATCCTTTCAGGTGGCCCTGACTCAACAATTGGTGATGAAGCCCCCGTTGCACCTTCATTTGTATTTGAGCTTAATATCCCCGTACTAGGTATCTGTTACGGTATGCAAACCATGGCAATACAATTGGGCGGTCAAGTCGAATCATCTGAACATCGTGAATTTGGTTATGCCCAAGTGCGTGCTCGAGGTCACTCTAATCTGCTCCGTGATATTGAAGATCACGTTACTGAAGAAGGCTTTGGCTTACTTGATGTTTGGATGAGTCATGGCGATAAAGTAACTGCATTGCCTGAAGGCTTCAAAGTTATTGCAAGCACTGATAGTGCCCCATTTGCTGGTATGGCAGATGAAGAACGTAGATTTTACGGCGTACAATTCCACCCTGAAGTGACACATACACTTCAAGGGCAACGAATGATCGAACGTTTCTTAACAGAAATCTGTGGCTGCAATACATTATGGACATCGGCTCACATTATTGAAGACAGTATTGAGACCATTCGTAAACAAGTGGGTACAGATCATGTTTTACTTGGCCTATCAGGTGGTGTTGATTCATCTGTTGTAGCAGCTTTATTACATCGTGCTATCGGTGAGCAACTTACCTGCGTATTTGTTGATAACGGCCTTCTCCGTCAAGATGAAGGCGATCAAGTAATGGCCATGTTTGCCAAAAACATGGGTATTAAAGTTATTCGAGTTGATGCGGAACAACGTTTCCTTGGTGAATTAGCTGGCGAAAATGAGCCCGAAGCAAAGCGTAAAATCATTGGCCGTGTATTTGTTGAAATATTCGAAGAAGAATCAAACAAAATAGACAATGTTAAATGGTTAGCACAAGGCACTATTTACCCTGATGTTATCGAGTCAGCTGCAGCTAAAACCGGTAAGGCTCAGGTTATCAAATCACATCACAATGTCGGTGGATTACCTAAACACATGACATTAAAATTACTCGAACCATTACGCGAATTATTTAAAGATGAAGTGCGTAAACTTGGTGTTGAGTTGGGCTTACCCTGTCTCTTATACACATCTCCGAGCCCACGAGACTAGGCATGATCTCG
>CAJXPP010000345.1 GCA_913058195.1 uncultured Gammaproteobacteria bacterium
TGGGCTCGGAGATGTGTATAAGAGACAGCCTTCACCTAGAGCAGATTTACACATAAGAGTTTTTCGGTCTTTAGAAACAACAGTAAATAACGCTCTATCCATACTAACGCCACGTATTACACCTTCTAATACCATTTCAATAATCACATTAATTGATGGCTTTTCTTCTATCGCCTCTGTTATTTCTTGTAAAATCAAAAGTTGAGTATTTTGTTCTTCCTCAGCCTCTGTTTGTATTTCTGTTTGTTGTTCCTTAGCAGCAATGATTAACTCATCTTTAGTATCAGATTGCTGTTCTTGTGCAGCTGGGCCACCTGGTTCAATGTTAGCTTGGGGTATATGTAAGCTTGCAGCATGTATCCCATAGTCTTTTGTAACACTCTTTGCCCGTTTGGCATTTGCATGGACCCGTTCTTTAATAGCTTTATGTGAAATATTTAGCTTTTTGGATATTTGTGTGATTGCATCACGTGCCTGTACTTCATCCCAGCCATTTTTGGTAGCCTCAGCTAAATCCTGTCCCATATGTACTAGGCCTACAATAGGATCGTCAATTTGGTAGCTATCAAATGATTTGTCTAATAAATCCCCCAACGACCATGCCTTGCTTAAAGCTTTACTCAGATCATTTAAGGTAAAACCTAGTACCGCTTTTTCCGCTTGGCTTACTGTCATTACACCTTGTTGAATTATGTTTTGTAATTGACTGCCTTGTTCTCCTGAAAAAGCCCAAAAGGCCATATTGCCAAGCCGAGACAATAAGGTTGCGACAAACACATCTTCCGGTACTTCTACTTTGGTCAAACGCGCAAAATCTTCAGCTTGCACGGCGGCATGAAAGGCTTGCGCCATTTCCTCAGCCATTTTTTGTCGATTAGCATCATTATCTAGTGTGTCAATTAGAATAAGTGATAATGCTAAGGCACGAACTTGATCAAAACCCAACACCATCACAGCACGGGTTACTGTAGTAATCGTATATCGACCAGGATTATAGTGAAGGCTATTTGCCATCTTCAAAAGTCGCCCCGTTAATGAGGCATCTTTTAAAATTGTCTGCGCTACATCTGCAGCAGAAGATGACTCACTATTAACGGAATCAGTAACTTCGGTTACCGTACCGGAGAAAACAGGCATATCTTTCTTACTAAGTTGTTGTACCCAATCTCCAACTTCTTGATGATGGTGATCGTAACTTAACATAAACTAGCCTTCTCATTCATTCGCAATACCGTGTGGAACATGCCCTGTTGCAACATGTTCTCTTGCTGAATCACAGTGACCTTTCTGATCATCAAAAAAAATATCAGCACCAAATGATTTCAAAAATGGCCCCTTTTTCATCCCACCTAAAAAAATAGCCTCGTCAATACGAATCCCCCATGCCCGTAGCGTCCTAATTACACGCTCATGTGCCGGAGCAGACCGTGCTGTAACCAAGGCTGTTCTAATTGGACATTCATCTTCACCAAACTCTGTTTGTAAGTTATTTAAAGCAATCAAGAATGCTTTAAAAGGCCCTTCATTCAAAGGGTCTTTTGCCGTTTGTTGTTCATTATCGGTAAAGGCTTGCAAGCCCTGCTCTTTGTATATACGTTCTGATTCATCTGAAAAAAGAACAGAATCACCATCAAACGCAATTCGTAACTGCTCAACCTGGCTATTCTCATCAATTTTGGAAGGTAATATTGTAGCTGCTGCAATTCCTGCATCTAATGCTTTTCGCACATCTTCGGGGCTGGTAGATAAAAATAAATTAGCACCAAATGGTGCGACATAACAGTAAGGACTGCTACCTGATGTAAATACTGCGCGTGTGATTTCTAGCTGGTGATGTTGAATAGAATTGAAAATTCTTAAGCCTGTATCACTGCTGTTTCGTGATAATAAGATAATTTCGACTTGAGGATCGCCGTTAAGCTTATTATTTAACGAGAGTAGCTTCTTAACTAAAACATACGCAGCACCCGCTTTTAATGGTACATCTTCATTTTCAACTTGATACTGACAATACGCTTGTGTGCCTTGAGTTTCATATACTTCATGACTTTCATCTAAATCGAATAAAGCCCGGGATGAAATAGCAACAACTAAACGTTTATCAGCCATGAATATTACCTTGTCGAGTTACAGCTTGCCCATCTTTACGAGCAATTCTCATAATTGTGTCCCAAGCTTGCTGTGCTTGATTTGCAATACGTTTTTCATTTTTCACTGCCAGCATATCTTCCGCTAATGATTCTAACACCGAAACTTCACTTGGTTTTCCTTTAGGAAAAACAGACTCTGAATTAAATATTACCCTGCAAAATACAGGAATGTCAGGAGCCAGTGACTTTATCGCCTGACGTGATGTTCTTAAACGTCGTAAAGGGTTATTGAATTTATAACTC
>CAJXPP010000346.1 GCA_913058195.1 uncultured Gammaproteobacteria bacterium
ATCTACACAGAGTAGATCGTCGGCAGCGTCAGATGTGTATAAGAGACAGATCTCGCATGCATCTGGCTTTGCGATTATAGAGCAAAGTGTGACTGGGTTAGGGGCTGCTTTTTCTGGAAGTGCAGCCGTTGCTGAAGACGCAAGTACTATCTTTTTTAATCCCGCAGGCTTAACTAATTTACAATATGAAGAAGTAGATATTGCTGCCCACTATATTGCACCTCAGAGTGATTTTAACGATAAGGGTTCAAGTTCTCCATTTGGTGCAGCGCTTACAGGTGGCAATGGAGCAGATGCTGGTAAAAATGCTCTCGTTCCTAACTTTTATTATTCTCGCCCAATTAGTGATCGTACCGTAATTGGTATAGGGGTTGGCGCGCCCTTCGGCCTAGTCACAGAATATGATGACACATGGAAAGGTCGCTATCACGCCGTAAGATCTGATCTAAAAACAATTAACATCAATCCTTCACTTGCTTTTAAAGCGACCGATAAACTATCGTTAGGCTTTGGTATTAATGCTCAGAAGATTGATTTAGAGCTCACTCAAATGGCCGATTTAGCCGCCTCCGCAGCACTGGGAGCTGGCGCGCCACTTTCTACAGTTGCCGCTGTATCACAGACCTCTGATGGTAAAGTTCGAGTTGAAGCCGATGACTGGAGTTGGGGTTACAACTTAGGAGTGACATTTCAAGCAACAGAGGCAACCCGACTTGGACTAGCCTATCGATCCAAAATATCTCACTCTTTAAAAGGTGACGGCAGCATCACAAGTAATGCTAGTGGTAGCCAAGTAGCTCGTGGTTCTATTAAAGGTAAAGTAAGCTTACCCGAGTCACTGTCTTTAGCATTTCATCATCAAATTAATGAACAATGGGCTGTAATGGCTGATGCTAGTTGGACACGCTGGAGTCGGTTCAAAGAATTAACAATAACAGGACAAGGTAGTTTTCCTAGCAGTACTAAGCCTGAAAACTGGTCAAATACCATGCGTTATGGTTTAGGCGTAAGCTATGTTCATAATGATAAATGGACTTTTCGTAGCGGAGTAGCCTACGATGAATCACCAATTTCTGACCAATTTAGAACACCACGTATTCCAGGAGAAGATCGTACATGGCTTGCTGTTGGTGCAAGCTATAATTACTCTAAAAACATTGTCCTCGATGCAGGTTACACACACCTTTTTATAAGCGACCCTGAAATCAATGATGTTGATGATAATGGCTATAGCTTAGTGGGTGACTATGAAGGTAGTGTGGATATTTTGAGCGTTCAAATGCGTTGGTTGTTTTTATAAGTGTTTGTTAAGAATCATTCATGAACTAATATAAACTAACCATCATAACGAATACTCAGAATGTAATAGCGTTTGGTATTACCCTGTAAAATGATAGCAGCTTCATCATCAACTTGTTTCCCCATCAATGCCTGAGCTAATGGTGAATCCAGGCTAATATATTCCTGTGCATGATCAATCTCATCAGGCCCAACTATACGGTATTGCACCTTGTCACCCTCTTCTATCTCAAGCGTCACCCAAGCAGCAAAAAACACTTTAAAGTCATCACTAGGTTTCTCGTCAATAACGCGTAAGTCTGGCATGCGTTTCTGCAGATAACGAATACGACGATCTAAGCCTCGTAATTCTTTTTTTCTATATATGTATTCTGCATTTTCTGAGCGGTCACCCTCTGCTGCTGCTGCTGAAAGCGCTTTAACCACTTCTCGCCGTCTGATCCAAATATCCGTTAACTCATCATTTAGGCGCGTCATTCCGGCTTTAGTAATATAGGGTGAAGATTTCATTATTAATGATATAAACTATTATAAATAGTCGACCTTCCAGACTATTTTGTATAGATGTTTTAGTTGCCCTTTGCCATTAATGCATCAATATCGCTTATTTTATCGGTATTAAAAAATAAGCAATCCTGTTGATTATTTTTTGTATAAACTCCATCAATAACAGCTTCAATTATAGGCATAATACTCAACGGACCATTATTACTCGGCTGAAAATCACTAGCGCTATAATTGATAACGTCATTAACATCATCGAGCATGAGCGCATAACGTGGCGATCTACCATCATCAGTCACAAATAGTAATACTTGACGCATACTGCTTTTTATCTGCTCTCTAACACGCGCAAACACCGCTAACAATCGCTGTAGGGTAGTATGTCGTGCGCGTTCTAAAATATCGAGTGCCTCTGCCTGCTTACCACTCTCAGTAAGAAGTAATAACTCGTTAGCTAAAGCATGAATAGCAATATGAGGTTCTTCAAAAGCGGTTAACAACTCTTTTAATGTTTCATCCCATGTTTTAAAATTCTTATACCCTGTCTCTTATACACATCTCCGAGCCC
>CAJXPP010000347.1 GCA_913058195.1 uncultured Gammaproteobacteria bacterium
TGCCTAGTCTCGTGGGCTCGGAGATGTGTATAAGAGACAGCCTCTTAGAGAGACACCTGGAATGCGGTCTAGCATGTCGCTGGCAGTTACGGGGTTGTACTGAGAAAAAGAATCAGCAGTGTAGATGACTGTGGAGTTGGCGCTCTCATCAGTATTGGATGGGTTTCGCGCCGCAGCGTCGGCAATCGGCTGTGCCGCAGAGGCGGTATTTTGCGCTAAACCGCTTTGTGCAGATAGTAATAGCAAGCAGAGACAGAAAAAGGTCAGAGCTGAACGCGTCTTAATTTTTTTCATGGAGCTTGTGCCTTGGCAAAAGTCTATTATCTTATCAGATATCAGTACCAAGTGAGAGAATGAGGTTAGTTTGAGACAAAAGACATGGTGAAGATTAGTCCATTAAGGTTAGTAAATTAAATTACATGTTCAGTGATGTACTGTGAATGACGTTATGATCATTGATAAATACACTCAGTTATCGTCAAAAATTCAGTACGTAGCACTGCATAAATTACTATTATTGCTCACCCGTTGAAGTACCTTCTCTATACTCTGAGGCAGCTGCAGCGCTCATACGCCTCTTATCATTTCTCCAGCCGGGGCACCCCTCATTAAGAAGCAAAGTTAGTTGTTGTGCTGCTTTCGATTCAGAGTAACTCGCGGAACGGTATTCTGTAAGTGCGGATGAAATCGTTGAAATGAGTAGCTTCCACTTATGAACAAGAGTTTGATCACCGATATCACCATGAGATCCAATTATAAATTTTGGTGACAACTTATCAATTTTTTCTATTGCCCCCTTCCACTTATCAAATGACGCATACTCAGAATCTATTGAGGGAATAATACCACCCATCATTACATCTCCCGAAAATAAAACAGACTCCTCTTCGATAAATATTATTGAATCGCCTCGGGTGTGAAGAGGGCTGACGGAGGTAAGTTGCACGGTCAAATCGCCTAAATCTACTGCGTAGCCATCATCATAAAGAATATCTGGCGTCGGGTAGGGCATGTTGTTGATTAGCTGATTATTGATGGCCGACTGACGTGAAAATTGATCTTTTAAGCGCTTTCCATTCTCCATCTCAAGGCTTTGCACCCTGGAAGCGATAAATATGGCATCCTCAGGAAAACCTCCGACACCAAGTGAATGCTCGGGATGGTAATGGCTAATAGTTACAAAGATTTTTTTGTTTCCGCTTAGCTCGGATACTAAATCGTATACTTTCATACCATTTTCGATTCCGAGACCGGTATCGACAACTAAGACAGCTTCGTCTCCAATTATGATTCCTATATTAGGTACAAGCCGAACAAAATTACCGGGAATCACATGTATTTTATCTGTGATTTTTTCTACCAAACCTGGTCGTATGACTGGGTCTGAAGAATTAGGTGATTGTGCGTCCAGCACAGCTGAAAATACTAAAGTTATGCCAAGCGATAACGCGAAATGTAATGAATATCTCATGATGCTGACTTTTACTCTCTGAGTTCGATTCATGTAACCCTCATACGATGCAGTAGCGGCTATTCGTCGCCTGGGCCAGAGATAATTCAAATGACGACCATAAGGTGATACTTTTAGCTAGTTTTAATAAAGCGAGTGATAGGTCTTAGGTTCAAGCCGACTTCTTAGCCACTATGGGTAAATCACCGCGAGGTGTGGTCAAACTGCCAGTAAGTGTCATACCTTTAAGTATAAGTGACATCCGGGCGGTGCCTTGGCGCCCTTGACGCGTGAATGACAGAGTTTCACCGTCAAAAGAGACATCAGACAGCGGTGTAGATCCCTGTGGGCGGCCCCAGGTTCCACCTAGTACGTTATCAGTTTCAGTGATCGTTAGGACCACGGGAACTCCCCCACGTTGAAAATTTAAGTCCATTTTCCAAGCGCCAAGTACCGCGGTATTGTCAGCGGCAAATGTGTTTGCGCTAAAAATTAATGGAAATAACGCAATTTGCATCATTTTTTTCAATAACATTAAAATTCTCCTCAAAAAGAAAAACGGAATGGTAGCTCTGATACAGGCACAGCCATTACTTAGAAACAATGCTCCGTAACTTCATAATGGAAGCCTGATTTACTATTTATACGATGCAGTAGCGGTTACCCGTCGCCCGGATCTGCACAATTTCAAACACTAGCCGTATTAGGGTTGCTTTAGCATTTTGCTAAATTATGTACTTTTCTAATCATGGGTTTAATAGAAGTTTTATAATTACAGTGATTCTCTTGTTTTTCAGTAGAAGATTTACCGGTAAAGTGTACTACTAGGTTGCGCTGGAATTTTTCTTTTGGGGAGAAAGGTGATCGATAAACTCTATATAAATTATTGGGTTACGATGCCTTTAGATAAAAT
>CAJXPP010000348.1 GCA_913058195.1 uncultured Gammaproteobacteria bacterium
GTTATAAGCAGAGATGATTCCAATATTTGCTTTCACACTAGCGGATAAATCTGCTTTCTCATTAGCAGCGCAGGCAGCAAAACCATGAACTAAGTTACCACAGGCTAGTTGAGCACGATGTGGTCCCTCTTCTACAGCAGCATCAACACGGGATAAATAGGTTGCTCGCATACTTTTACTACGCTTAATGATATCGTTAGTTACAGCTTCTAATACTGGGTGAACCATAGTTACCTTCTCTTCTAATGCCTTGCTTAGCCTGCATCATACAACTAGCAAAGTTCGTGTTATGTGTGATTAAATCTTACTGAAGACTAATCATAAGTTTTCGAATTGGTCTAGTATTTTAGCTTGAATTGGCAATTTTTGCACGACTAGCTACTAACCTCCGGCTAAATTCATCATCCATGAAAGTAAAACTACTTGTGGAACAGTGATTAAAGGCAAAAACAGCGCAATCTTCCATGATCTCGTTGTTTCACGTAAAGACATAATCTCCGTGTAATCTGTCGCTACTCCCGTCATTAAAAATGCAAAGCCATTACCTGGAGCTTGTGCTCGTGTAACTAAGTCTGCAGCGATCGGTGTGGAACCTTCTGAACATATCTCTAAAATAGTCGCAATAACTAAGGTCATTCCAAGCCCTGCTAGTGTTGCACCAAAATATGTTTGGAAACTATCAATCGGCACAAAGGTACGAATGGCTGCGGCTAACAATACACCTAGTAATAACCACCGCACTATCATTCGAGAATCTTTAATCCCCTCCCAGACCATAGAGCCAAGCCACTGCGGCGACATCTCAGTAGCTTTCCAACGTGTTTTTGCTTCATGCCATGGTTTAAAACCATTGAGAACGACAGTGTTTGGGTTAGCCGGTAAAACACCTTTCTTTTCTAAAACATTAAATATAACACCACTTACAATACCAATAATCATAGAAAAAACTATAAATAATAGTGTCCATTTCCAGCCAATCAAAGCAATTAGAATCACCGTGAGTGATAAGGAATTCCAAGGGCTTGCAATAAGAAAGGCCATTACCTGCCCTAAGCTGGCGCCACGCTGGTATAAGCGCATCGCAACAAGTAATATGCCATGACTACATAAATCTAACAGTACACCGGCAAATGTTGCTCTTATAATGCCAACAAAGGTATCGCCTTTGCCTAATAAAGATGTGACAAACTCACGTGGGACTCGACCTAGTAAGCCGACAAAAAAGATACCCAATGCTAATCCTAACCACATATTATCCATTAACTGGCGAACAGCTTCGGCCATAGAGGCTAGAGATAAATATGAGCTAACAAAGTTAGCGGCAAACAAATCGACCAAATAGCCTGCAGTCACTAATAAGAATGTTGTCCATAATAAGTAGTCTGGTCTAGCTTTTTTACCTGTTTCTGTACTACAACATCCTGATTGTTGCTGCTCTGGTTCTTCATCACAGCAACTAGATTTTGCTAACTGTTTTTCTGTTTCGTCACTGCAACAGCTGGACGGTTCTTCTGGTTCTGGTGAACCACAACATGATGACATCTCAAAGTTCCTTTGTTTTTAGGGTATGATCCTACCCTTAATATTGATCATTCTACATTAAGCAAGATTACTAAGTTAAGGCAATACTTTATATTATGAGTGACACTAAACCACTACGCACCGTTCGTAGTTTTGTACGACGCCAAGGTCGACTGACGCCTGGGCAGCAGCGTGCTATAGATACACTTTGGTCTCAATTTGCTATTGATGAGGGTGATTCATTAATTGATTTAAACTCATTATTTGGCCGTGACGCACCCAAGGTATTAGAAATCGGTTTCGGTAATGGTGCAAGCTTAGCTCAAATGGCTGCAGCTCAACCAGAGATTGATTTTGTTGGTGTAGAGGTTCATCGTCCCGGTGTGGGTCAATTGCTAAATGCAATTGAAGAACAAGGTTTAACAAATATACGGGTCGCTTGTACTGATGCTGTAGTTTTATTAGAAGAACGAATTGCAGCTAATGCACTCGACCGCCTTCAACTCTATTTCCCTGATCCTTGGCATAAAAAGCGCCACCATAAAAGACGTATCATTCAAGCTAGTTTTGTGAAACTATTATCTGAAAAGATAAGTTCAGGTGGCCATTTGCATATGGCTACAGACTGGCAACATTATGCTGAGCAAATGTTAGAAGACTTATCAAATAATGATGACTTTATTAACTGCAGTGATGAGTCAGACTATATACCTCGTCCAGATTACAGACCATTAACAAAATTTGAACAACGCGGTCATAAGCTGGGCCATGGTGTTTGGGATTTATTGTTTAAAAGAGTATAAACCCGACATATATTTGCAACATTTACC
>CAJXPP010000349.1 GCA_913058195.1 uncultured Gammaproteobacteria bacterium
TACGAGATCATGCCTAGTCTCGTGGGCTCGGAGATGTGTATAAGAGACAGACCAAGTACTGTTAGCCAACTGTTACTCATAGCAATATCCTAAAAATCAATACCAAATTTAAAGACAAATTCATTTTTAGTTTTTTCAATTAAGTGAAGATCTTTGTCATCTTGACTGTCAAACTGCTCCCCACCACCGGTGATTTGTGGCAACCAACTAAATGTTGCCCAAAATGCCTGACTACCGTAGTGAATTGATGGGCCAGCTTGCCAGCTATAACGCTCTTGTCCCACTTCTGTTTCAAACTCTGTTTCGTACAATACTTCTGCACCAATAAACCAGTTATTAGCAAAACGATAGCTCACACCTGTTCCAAACATTAATTCGATTTCCATTTCTGGGTCGGTTGGCCAGTCAAAACCATCTGGTAAATTAGAAAGGGCAGCACGCTTAGCATAGGTGAATTCTGTGCCAATATTACCCGCCCAAATTAATTGGCCGTCAAGGTAGTATTTCTGAGCCAACATTTGCAACTCTAATGATGTTGTATCTTTGTCTTGACCTGAATGTGGATCCAACCAGTTATGATCAAGCGCCAAATAGCCTGATAGTCCAAAGTCATCTAAAGCTGGGCTGAGGAAGTTGTATTTTAAGTCTGCTTCAATACCTGATGCCCTCCAGTTGTAATTTTTATCACCTGGAAGATAACCATCAATCACTAAGTCATGTGTATCGATTGATTGACCTTTTATACTTACTCCTGTTGTTAAACGGTTTGTTATACCGTATTCAAGTTCGGTTTTTGTATTCCATATTTCATAATGTCCTGCACCTTTATCTTCACGGTAAGTAATGGTTTGGTCAAACTCAAAAGTACCTTCTGGCATGGTCTCAGACCCTCTTACGACACCAAATAATCCTTCATCGGCTATGGCGTGATTTATAGAAAGAAGAGGGACAAGCATTGCTGAAATTAATAATTTTTTAGACATGTAAACTCCTGAGAAGATAAATAAATTCCCGAGAAGCTTACGATTCTTTGAATCTAAATGCAAATGATTTCTATTTAGATTAAAGGTTAAGGTAAAACTAAAGTTAATGAAGATTTATTAAAACCCATTTAGGGAAAGTTAAAATATAAATTTATTAGTAACGGTGAGGGTCTAATTGGTAATCTTGATCTGTATAGGAAAAATAATAAGGGGAAAGCAGTACCTGTTTATTATTCATGCTGAAATATAATGATTTTAATCATAAGTTTTGTATGTGTCATTAGGATAATGAAGCACTATGAATGTGGTCGGGAAAGGAGAAAAACGACTTATTAAGTACGTATACAGCACGCTCAAAATGGGCGCGAATCGCTTTATTGAAACTGTTGGAGAATGAGTAGACCCAAAAACTAGAATGTGTGGATAGAGATACCGATATGAGAGAAGTGAAAGGCAGTACACAAAAGTCTTCTTTTTGATGAACATTGTTGGAAAATAAATGACAGTTACACAGGATTATTCACAGGGAGTTGTTGATAGTACCAATTAAATAAGGCTGGTCATAAAGCAGTGATATTGTTAAAAACTTTTTTGTAAGTATTTCTAGAGCTTTAGAGCTGCGGCTATGCGTTTTTGCAGAATATTAGGGTTGATAGGTTTAAGAACATAGTTATCGATCCCTTGAGAGAGAGCTTCGCGTATTTGTTCTTCGTCAGAAACAGATGTCAGCATAATGACATTAAGGTTTTTAAATTTTTCATCAGCACGGATAAATTTTAGTAGTTCTATGCCATTTAAAATCGGCATTTCCATATCAGATATAACTAAATCATATTGATTATTTTTAATATACTTGATTGCTTGTTGGCCATTAGATGCTTGATCAACATTTTTAATTCCCATAGTTCCAAGTGTGTACTTCACCACCAATCGCATTGATTGAACATCATCAACAATTAGAATTTTCTTGTCACTCATTTAAATTCCTCAACGGTGCTTTTTTTTAATAGCATAACATTGTGGGGGAATTTACATAAGGCTACAGTATATTGTGGATGTAATAGCTTAACTGTTGGGTATTAGCTTCTTCAAGTCTATTAGACGCTAAAATAATCATATTAGGCATCACTAGAATGGTCAAGTGTTCTTGAAAGAAAGCTAAGCCATTTTTTTCAATCTGGTTGTTTATTTACACCGGTGAGATATAAGCCAACAATTAATGGTCGAAATGAGGCTTTCCGAACATATATACAAAGGATAGTGATTGAATTATATATTGCGGATAAAAGTTATATAGCTCAGTATCACAACTGTCTCTTATACACATCTCCGAGCCCACGAGACTAGGCATGATCTCGTAT
>CAJXPP010000350.1 GCA_913058195.1 uncultured Gammaproteobacteria bacterium
CGAGATCATGCCTAGTCTCGTGGGCTCGGAGATGTGTATAAGAGACAGCCATTGTAGAACCTTACTTCGAGTCCAGCGGCGATAGCGCTGATAACTTATATCATCGATGCAAAGCGAGTCACCGTGCAGCAATAATGTTCGAGCACCGTATAAGTCAATTATGCAGCTGTCATGAAGTAATTTACAGCCTGCGCGCTGAGCAAACTGTTTACCCATCATAAAGTCTCGATTACCGACCATGAGATAGGTTTTCATGCCGGAATCGTGAAGCGCACGCAATTGATCAATAAGCGGTTCAAACTCGCATGGGACAATATCATCACCTAACCAGGTATTAAACAGATCGCCAAGGATATAAAGCGAACCTGTATTGGCTTGCTGAGCTTTAAGAAAATCAATGGTTAGTTTGATGCGAGTAGGATCGCTAGGATTAAGGTGAAGATCTGAGATGAATAGAGTAGTCATAGAATAAACTCCATGCCCTTTGCAGGCATGGAGTGATTTTTCTTTTATTTATTCAACAACAGATGCGCTGATAATAACAACGTTTTCTGCCGGAGCGTCTGTAGGGAAGGGGCCCTTGCTGCCAGTTTCTACAGCACGGATTTTATCAACTACATCCATGCCTTCAATAACCTGACCAAATACAGCATAACCCCACCCTGCCTGATTTTCAGCACGAAAATCTAGGAAGCTATTATCAACAGTATTAATGAAGAACTGGGCTGTAGCAGAGTGCGGTGAAGATGTACGCGCCATTGCAATTGAGCCAGTCACATTACTTAGGCCATTATTAGCTTCATTGTCGACTGTTGCTTTAGTTTCTTTTTGCGAGAAATCTTCATCAAAGCCACCACCTTGAATCATAAAGTTTTCAATAACGCGGTGAAATACTGTGCCGTTGTATAAGCCATCTTCAACATAGCTTAAAAAGTTGGCAACGGACTTTGGGGCTTTTTCTTGGTTAAGTTCAAGAACGATATCACCAAGAGATGTTTCTAATTTTACTTGTGGCAAAGCAGTGCCTCCTTCGGCATAGGCTGAAAATGATAGTGGGACTAATAAAAAAGTTATAAGGTAACGAAAAAGAGTTTTCATGATTTCTTGATCCAAGGTACAACAATTAATCACTAATGATAGATGAAATTAGTCGTTAAGTGGAGTGTTTAAACTGTTTTTCATTATAAACTTACCGTAAACTATGCGCTAGTTACCTTTTGATTGAGATTAATATGTTACAAATTCACAATAGCCTGACTAAGCAAAAAGATATTTTTACGCCGATTGAACCGGGGAAAGTATCATTGTATGTCTGTGGCATGACTGTTTATGATCTCTGCCATGTGGGTCATGCAAGAGTAATGGTTGTGTTTGATGTAGTGACACGTTATCTGCGAGCAAGTGGTTATGACGTTACCTATATCCGTAATATTACTGATATTGATGACAAGATTATTGCCAGAGCTAATGAGAATGGTGAAAGTATTCAATCGTTAACAGAACGATTTATTGCTGAAATGAATCAGGATGCTGATGCTTTAGGGGTCATTCGTCCTGATCAAGAGCCAAAAGCAACAGAATCAATGGCTGAAATGATTGCCATGATTGAAACCTTGATTGCAAAAGGTTTTGCTTATGCAGCTGACAATGGTGACGTCTATTATGATGTCAGTGAATTCGAAGGCTATGGTAAATTGTCTGGTCGAAATATTGATGAATTACGTTCAGGTGAGCGTGTTGCTGTCAATGAAGCTAAAAATGATCCGCTAGATTTCGTATTATGGAAAGCCGCTAAACCAGAAGAACCTGCGTGGGAATCACCATGGGGTAGGGGGCGGCCTGGCTGGCATATTGAATGTTCAGCCATGTCTGCAACGTGTTTAGGGGAACAGTTTGATATTCATGGCGGTGGTCAGGATTTACAATTCCCTCATCATGAAAATGAAATTGCACAATCTGAAGGAGCACATGGTTGCCAATCTGTTAATTACTGGATGCATAATGGTTTCGTCCGCATTGATGATGAAAAGATGTCGAAATCGTTGGGTAATTTTTTCACTGTGCGTGAAGTGTTGAGGCAATACTCGCCAGAAATTGTACGTTATTTTATATTAACCAGTCATTATCGTAGTCCTCTAAATTACTCAGATGAGTCATTAGAACAGGCTAAATCAGCATTGACTCGCTATTACACGGCTTTACGTGATGTTGAAGTTCAAGCAGATGTGATTTGGCAGGATGATAAAGAATTTGGTACGCGTTTTAGTGAAGCAATGGACGATGATTTTAATACGCCACAAGCATTAGCGGTATTATTTGAAATATCAAAA
>CAJXPP010000351.1 GCA_913058195.1 uncultured Gammaproteobacteria bacterium
ACTAATCATCAAGGTAATAAACACCATCAGTGTTTATTACCTTTAAACAGTGTTCATTCCCCACAATTACTGAGAAACGTATTAATTCAAGCGGGTACGTTTTATCTCTTCTACAAATATACCGAAATCAGTTATCGCTGGGTAATCGCTAATCTCTTTATCTGCCTGTTTACTATCCGGGTTCGCTACTGCTAAAAGGTGCTTAATGCCATACTTTTTAGCTGAATCTAAAATGACTAAGCTATCGTCAACGAATAATGTACTGTCGACATTAAAACCGTGTTTAGCTTGCAGTTTCTGCCACAATAGCTGTGATTCTTTCGTAACGCCGAATTCATGGGTTGAATACAAGGTATCAAAATACTGGTCTAACTCAGTACGTTCAATTTTCAATGACAAACTATCAGGGTGAGCATTAGTCACTAAAACAATATCTCGTCCTGAAGCTTTTAATGCTGTGAGAAAGTTATGAGCATCATCACGCAACCGAATCAAGTGCTGTATTTCGCGCTTCAAATCAGTAATTGATAAATTAGTATGTTTCGCCCAGTAATCTAAACAATACCAATCAATGGTACCTTCAACAGCTTTGTAGTGTGATGACAGCTTTTCTTTTGCTTGCTCAAGACTAATATTTTCGCTTTCGCTATAACGTTTGGGTAAATGATGTAGCCAAAAATGGTTATCAAAATGCAAATCCAGGATAGTTCCATCCATATCGAGTAAAACAGTTGAAATTTTTGACCAATCAAGCATAGATTTTTTCCTAGAAACACGTTTATTATAGGATTATACCCAAGAGGTTTAGCTGTGTATTCAATGTTATCGAACTATTGCTGAGTTTTAGTTTGTTGTATTGAGGCTTTGCTTCATTTTCTGTTGTGATTAAAGGGCGTTATGAGCAAAAAAAAACACTTGCCGAAAATTACTGCACGTAAACAGGTTGCCAAGAGTGGACTGTTTGCTATTGAGCAGATTGATCTTAGTTTTAGTAATGGCGAAAGCAGAGAGTACGAGCGAATACCTGGCAAAGGCTCAGGTGCTGTAATGATTGTACCTATGCTTGATGATGAAACTATGCTGCTAGTACGTGAATATTGTGCTGGTACTCATAGCTATGAGCTGGGCTTTCCAAAAGGGCTGGTTGATCCTGGCGAAGAGCCATCAGATGCAGCAAACCGAGAACTGAAAGAAGAAGTAGGTTATGGCGCGGAAAACCTCACCTTCATTCATCGTGTTGCCACCGCTCCAGCTTTTTTTGATGCACAAATGACCATATTCCTTGGTGAGAATCTTTATCCTGAAAAACTCGAAGGTGATGAGCCCGAAGAGTTAGAAGTGGTGCCATGGCGCCTGACTGACTATCAACAGTTATTGGCGGCCAATGATTTCAATGAGGCGCGCAGTATTGCCGCACTATTATTAGTAAAAGACCACTTGGGAGGTATTTAATGAGCCCAGAAAAACTATTAGCTATTGCGATTGAAAGTGCGAAAAAAGCGGGAATAGAAGTCGCTAAACATTACAAGCAAGGTGATTATACCGCGGAAATAAAAGCGGATAATAGTCCGGTTACCAGTGCAGATATTGCTGCTAACGATGTCTTGATGGATCAATTGAAAATTTTGACCCCCGATATTCCTGTAATTTCAGAAGAAGTTGGAGCTCTGCCGTTAGCTGAACGTGGTAAATGGTCACGTTATTGGCTTTTAGACCCGATTGACGGCACAGGCGAATTTATCATTGGCAGTGGTGATTTTGCCGTAAATATAGCCTTGGTTGAAAATGGTTGGCCTAGTATTGGTGTAATACACGCACCAGATCATCAGCTAACTTATTATGCACAAAATAACTTAGGTGCATATAAAGAAAATAATATTGCTAGCCATAGAATACACGTTGCAGAATATGATGGTGAACGCCGAATTAAGGTCGCCATTAGTCGACGCCAAGATATAAATTTAATGGGACAATACTTAAGTGATGACTTTTCCTATGATCATATTGCATTAGGCAGTTGCTCTTTGAAAAACTGTTTAATTGCAGAAGGTGGTGCCGACTGTTATTTAAGGGTTGGCCCAACAGGAGAGTGGGATACTGGTGCTAGTCACTGTATTCTTGAGCAAGCCGGTGGCAGCATTATTGATAGTGAATTTAATCCATTAACCTACAATCAACGTACAACGCTAATGCAGCCTGATTTTCTTTCATTAGGCAATAAGGCTATTCCATGGCAACATGCGATTAAACCGCACAGAGCTGTGCGTTAAAGCATAGTCTTAGAGACTAGCTTTAATGGTTAGTTATAAATACATACATTTAACAG
>CAJXPP010000352.1 GCA_913058195.1 uncultured Gammaproteobacteria bacterium
CGTCGGCAGCGTCAGATGTGTATAAGAGACAGATATAATATAGTCTCTGTAATAGCCATCCTTAGCCGCACAAGGTTTGGTGACTTGGACAGCAATAAACTTAAGCACTTCTATAATTACTTTATCGGCGGATGAAATAAGCTGAGTGGCACAAGAACACGCTAATGTAACTAGAATGGAGACCCTTCTCACTGACAACATTATAAATTCTCTCTCTAATAATAAATTGTAAGGCTGGATTGTCTCACTCACATAAATATCCGCATCAGTAAAAACCTTAAACACTATTGAAAACTACAGTTATTACCCCCATCTATGAACCACATCAATTTACAAGTAGAAATTCATACAAATGGAATACAAAGATTATTACGAGATTCTCGGTGTAGCACGAGATGTATCACCAGAAGATTTGAAAAAAGCCTATCGCAAGATGGCACGTAAATATCACCCTGATGTGAGTAAAGAAGCGAATGCTGAAGAAAAGTTTAAAGAAGTCGGTGAAGCTTACGAAGCATTAAAAGATCCTCAAAAACGTGCTCAATACGATCAGTTTGGCTCTAATTATCAAAATGGCCAATCATTCACACCTCCTCCTGGCTGGGGTGGACAAGGCGGTGGTGGTGCTAGCGGTCAAGGAGACTTCAGTAATTTCTTTGAAAATATGTTCGGCGGTGGCGGCGGCATGGGTGGTGGTAGAGATAACTTCTACGCTGCAGGTGAAGATGTAAACGCGAAAATAACTGTCACACTTGAGGATGCATTTAATGGTGCTAAAAAAACGATTCGTCGCCCTAGCGGATCGGCAGAAACAGGCACTCTAAATGTTAAAATTCCTGCAGGAATTACATCAGGTAAGAAAATTCGTCTGTCTGGTCAAGGTAAAGCCGGTATGGGTGGCAGTAAACCTGGTGATCTGTATTTAGAAATAGCGGTTGCACCACATGCTCACTATCGTCTAGAAGATAAAAACATCTTTCTCGACTTGCCTATCGCACCATGGGAGGCCGCATTAGGAGGAAAAGTGACGGTTCCAACCTTAGCGGGTAAAATTAACCTAACCATTCCAGCTGGCGCCAAAAGTGGTCAGAAGATGCGTTTAAAAGGGCGAGGCCTTCCATCAAAAGAGTCAGGCGACCAATTTGTGGTATTGCAAATCATGACACCACCGGCGGATAGTGACGAAGCAACACTTCTCTACCAACAAATGGCCGAAGAGTTTGCTTTTAACCCACGTGAAGCATTAGAAAAAGCACTCTAATTCTAAGGAGTAAATATGACTACGTTTAAATCTGCACTCATTTGGCTAGTTGGACTCGGTTTGATAGTCCAGATTGCTGTTGCAGCTTTACCATTTGCCTGGTTTGGTAATGATGGAGAAATGCCATCATTAGCGCCGATGCTTGAGCAATCAAAACCCGCAGTAGTGAATATTGCGACTCGAAGTCATATTCAAGTTCAAGACAACCCCTTACTCAACGACCCTTTTTTTCGTCACTTTTTCAATATCCCTGAGCTACAACAACCTCGCCAACGTACTAAACAAAGCTTGGGATCGGGCGTTATTTTTGATGCAAAAAAAGGCTTAGTCTTAACAAATAACCACGTCATTCAAAAAGCAGATGAAATTACCGTTTCACTTACTGATGGGCGAAGCTTTCAAGCAGAATTAGTGGGTAGCGATCCTGCAACTGATGTAGCGTTAATCAAAATTCCTGCCGAACATTTAACTGCCCTACCTCTTGCTGATTCAGAAATCTTACGTGTCGGTGACTTTGTTGTCGCAATTGGTAATCCATTTGGTCTAGGACAAACTGTTACATCAGGTATTGTCAGTGCATTAGGTCGTAGTGGCTTAGGAATTGAAGGTTATGAAAACTTTATTCAAACTGATGCATCCATAAACCCCGGTAATTCAGGCGGTGCATTAGTTAACCTACGCGGTGAATTAATCGGTATTAATACCGCTATTTTCTCACCGGGCCAACAAGCCGGTAATATTGGAATTGGTTTCGCCATCCCAAGCAATATGGTTAAACAAATTGCTGATCAACTGATCGAATTTGGTGAAGTACGTCGTGCTCATCTTGGCGTACAAATGCAAGATATCACTCCGGAACTAGCTCAGGCCTTTGATCTTAAGTCTGAACAAGGCGCTGTCGTGACGCATGTGGTTGCTGATTCTGCCGCTGAAGAAGCAGGCCTAAAAGTTGGCGATATCATTACTGCAGTTGATGGAGATAGGCTTATTAATGCGGACAGCTTACGTAACTCTATTGGCTTGCTTATGTTGGGCCAAACTATAAAAATAGAC
>CAJXPP010000353.1 GCA_913058195.1 uncultured Gammaproteobacteria bacterium
TCTACACAGAGTAGATCGTCGGCAGCGTCAGATGTGTATAAGAGACAGTTCTTATCCCACTGTAAGTCTACTTTTAGCTTCATCCCGTGCTGCCTAGCCATGCTCATCAATTCAGGTGATTGATAAATCAAATTATTTATCTGTATTCCGTATTTTTGAACCTTACGAACATCTGACTTCCACAGTAATTGGTCTATTTCATCGATATTAACCACCGTTCTTGCTTGAAATGTATGTTGCTGACTGTTCCAGTAATTAAGCGGTGTCGTCTTAATCCCGCTATGAAACGTATTGTGATAAATATCAATGACCCAAATATGGACCGCTTCAATCAAAGCCTCTAATGTCCACACAGCTTCATCAGCACTGCTGTATTCATTGCTTTTTGTTATATATGAATTAAACGTCGTGCCTTTTAGACCATGAATAAGCCCTTCATTTAACGTTCTAAACACACGCTCCACTGTGCCCTTATGTTGAGGCGTGCCTTTTTTATTGTATTGAACATCGACATAACGACTAAAAACGTCCTTAACATGGTCTGCATGTAACTCAGCACCATTGTCCGTAATGATTTGGTCCATCAAGCCATAACACGGCCATTTTGACTTTATCTTATCTCCGTATTTTTCCTTCACGTAGCTTTTACTTAACACCGCATTTCTAAACGTATAAATAACCGATTCAATATTGGGCGTATGCATCGCAATATAAAAGCCCACAATCATTCTAGATTTACGATCAATCATGAGTGTTAACCACGGGTTTGCAATAGACATACCGGTGTCGGCGTCGATAACCGTAACATCCAATGGCGTATGGTCCAATTCAACTGACTCCAGCAAGTAGGTGGGATGCTTCCGTGTGTAACCATTCGGGAAATTTCTTTCAGCAGCAAGGAAACCTTTTTTGAGCTTAAGCTTTTCATACTCAGGCATATCGTTTAACCAGCGATATAAAGTTGATCTATGGGGCATAATCACATTTTCAAAATATGGATCCTCTTTAACCTTCTGATTCATTATCTCTTCAACTCTTGCTAGGGCTTTATTTTCAGGCTTTAAGTAATACTCTCTAACGCACACATCAAATAGTTCTTCTGCTTTACTTTTAAATGTAATTTCCATCCCATCGTCTCCTCTAATTATTTTTCTCGCTGCCTCACGTCGTAGCAATGAAAAACCATCACCTTTGCGAACTGATAGCCTGGTAAACCAGCGTTTAACTGTGCTGACTGAAGGGCATTGTTCATAATCATCTGTTGCTCTAGCATGTGTATTAATGATTCGCATAAGCTCCAGTGTCCCTGTCACTAAATAACCATTCGGATCAGTCACTGCGCCTATGTATCCCTTTTTGCGTTGAATGATTTTTCTCTGCGCATCATTGAGCAGCAACATACGGCAAGACTCTTCAACAATGTATTCACCCTCAGCTCCAGAATTATCTTTTGTAAAAACAACGCCGCCACTTTCAAGCAATGACAAAAAGTCTTCCATGGTCTTAGTCACCTCATCTCCATTTTTTATGTCCCTGAAACGAATTTGCTTATCCGTTATGGACGAGTGAACTACCTCAACCACATAAGATTTACCGCCCAATGAAAATTCATTACCTTTTTCAATAGAAATCAACATAATCACACTCCTTTATTTTACGAATTGTTGTATTGGCCATAACCGGCTGACTTAAATCTACAAATGCTAATTGCCGACCCAGTAGCTCCATGACTTGTTCTCTAGAACCACTCTGCCTCTCTAGTTCTTCAACTGTCGTCGACCCTTGTGGAGCAAGGCTTTTAAGTTCACTCAATGGGGTTACGCCACTGATTGCAAACCACCTAAGTCGCCGCATATTACTGATCTGGATTTGAGTCAACCCGAGGTCTTTCTCTGTTAACACCCTAAAACCGTAACCCTGTTCATTAAGGTGCTCACCGATCAGCTCATGCTTAAGAATGGTCTTCGGCTTTATTGCATACCTAAAGGGTTTGATTTCAACGTAATCAATAAAGCCATCCGTATTGACGACTTCGAAATCTGGGTAATACTTAAACGTGCTACCAGCATCAGGAATAGTGAGTTTGATGGGCTCTTCATAAAAATCAGCTACCTTTCTATCCCAGTCGAGGGCTAACCCCCAATTGGTTTGATGCAGCGACTCATAGCCATTAACACGACCCGTTTTTGATGAACGCGCCAACGATCGTTCTGTCAATTTACTCCTAGTAATAAGCTTTCTACCCGAGTGTTTACCGTTCTTTTTCATTACCATCTCAGACCTCCATAC
>CAJXPP010000354.1 GCA_913058195.1 uncultured Gammaproteobacteria bacterium
GGATTATACCAATACGCCTAACTACGGGCTTGGGATGGCCATGACGAGTGCGGGACCTTCCCCCTTTGGTTTCTACGCCGCGTCAGGAACGACCACCGCCTTTGCCACCGAGCCAGACGGCTCGACACTTTATTCGACAAACGAAATATATATTTGCCACGCGATTGACCTAGACAACGAGCGGTACTGGGTTGGCACGGCGTTTACGACTGATAGCAGTGTTACTTGGTTTGGTCCGTCTGGTAGCGGCGCTGATCCAGAAACGCCGTCAACGGGCTTGGACATTTCGTCTTACTTAGCGACGTATGGCGATTACGGTCTGACATTTTTTCATGGACCTAACGCAACTAGCGGCAACCCCTATGCAATAGTAGATTTCGGGCAGTCGGGATATACCTTTACTAAACCGACCGACTATAGCGAACTATGCACAGCCAACCTCCCCACACCCGACTATCAAGGCATTGATTATTTCAATCCTATTCTCTACACAGGCAACGGCTCAACAAATGCTATTACTGGAGTTGGCTTTCAGCCTGATCTTGTCTGGATTAAGAACAGAACCGTAGCTACATCCCATGGAATTTATGATGCTGTTAGAGGTGTTCAAGAACAACTTGAGTCAGACAATACTTCTGCCGAAACAACTGAGACTACAGGCTTGACAGCTTTTGGATCAGATGGTTTTACCGTAGGATCACTTGCACAAGTAAACACTAATACTAATAATTTTGTAGGTTGGAGCTGGTTGGCAGGTGGTGCAGGAGCATCTAATACTGATGGCTCTATAACAAGCACTGTATCAAAAGCTGCTGCTGATCATTTCAGCATTGTCACATATACAGGAACAGGAGCAATTGCCACTGTAGGTCATGGGTTAGGTTCTGTGCCGGGATTTTTTGTAGTAAAAAAGAGAACTTCTGGTACTTGTGACTACTGGCCATCATGGCATAAAGATTTAACTTTAAGTTATATTCCATTAGATCAAAGCATAATGCAGCAAGGTCCAGATGCTAGTATATTTAATGATACTGATCCAACATCTACAGTATTTACAGTTGGTAGTGGTACTAACTCTACAAATACAAATGCTAGTGGTAGTGATTATATTGCCTACTGCTTCGCGCCTGTACCGGGTGTATGTAAAATTGGTTCATATATAGGAAATGGATCAGCCGATGGCCCATTTTCTTACACAGGGTTTAGGCCATCTTGGTTAATGGTGAAGCGTATTGATTCTGCTGCGGATTGGCATATTATTGATGTTAAGCGTGACCCTTATAATGTTATGGATAGTCTTTTATTCTCAAATTTAAGCAATGCAGAAAGCTCTGATGCAGCATATAACCGTGATTTATTGTCTGATGGTTTCAAGATAAGGACAAGTTATTCTTATGTAAATGCTTCTGGAGGATCATTCATTTTCATAGCCATGGCAGACATTGCAGGTGGTGGCGACCTACCACCAATTTACGGAAGATAAGAAGAAAGGAACTAAACTAAATGTGGGCTATAATTGAAAACAATGTAATAGTAAAAACTATTAGAAATCCTAAAGCAGTAAGTATTAACGATATTCAATATCCTAAAACAATCTTTTCTTCTAGTTGGACCGATGCAGAACGAAAGGCTATCGACATTCTTCCTTATGTCTTTGAAGGCGTATCCGTTAATAATATGTTTTATACTACATCAGAAAGTTCTCCTGTTATTGAGGATGACCGTATAGTTGTAACTAGAACTAAAACTGAAATAGATATTGATGTTGTTAAGAATAATATGTTAAGTCAAGTTAATGAAACTCTAGCTTCTTCACTAGCACAAACTGATTGGATTGTCATTAGAGAGCAGGACAACGGTACAGCTAAACCAACTGATCTTGCTCAATGGAGAAACGATCTTCGTACAAAGGCAGCGAATCTTTCAGAATCAATTAGTTCAAAAAGTTCTGTAAAAGAATTAGAAGATATGACGGTTGCTACGTATAATTCTAATAATCAAGTAACTAAAGAAGCTGAGTTTTATGATTGGCCTAAAAATCCAAGAGAACCTTCAATCTAATGTTTAAGTATCTTGCAGCATTTGCTTTACTTATAGCATCAGTTAGCTTTGCTAACGCACAGATTTCTGATAATATATGTAATAATAACACGAGGCAACCTGATGTCAGAAGTTAAACTTAGTGATGTAGATTTAGGCCGACTTATACCTGTCTCTTATACACATCTCCGAGCCCACGAGACTAGGCATGATCTCG
>CAJXPP010000355.1 GCA_913058195.1 uncultured Gammaproteobacteria bacterium
ACCTGGACCTGCAGCCAACACCATACCTTCTGATACACCAAAACGCATTTTACGAGGAGCAAGGTTAGCGACCATTATAGTCAGTTTGCCAATTAAGTCTTCAGGTGCATAAGCTGATTTAATACCAGCAAATACTTGTTTCTCATCATTGCCGATATCAAGGGTTAATTTAAGTAATTTTTTCGCACCTTCAACATGTTCTGCATTAGCAATTTTGGCAATACGTAAATCAACTTTGGCAAAATCATCGAAGCTGATTTCAGGGAAGATTGGCTCAATATCGTTTGTAGGTTCTTGTTTAGTTGCCACGGCTTGTTCCGCCACCATTGTTTCTTTTGAATCTTCAAGAATCGCTTCAATTTTATCAGATTCAATTCGTGTCATTAACGGTTTGAATTTCAAAATAGTATGACCCAGCAGAGGCGTTGAAATATCAGACCAGCTTAATTCACCATCATTCAAAAATGCTTCAGCTTGCTCTGTTGTTGCTGGCAGTACTGGCTTTAAATAAATCGTTAGAATACGGAATAGATTGATCCCCATGCTATAGATATCATTAACCTGCTGCTGAGTGCCTTCTTGTTTAGCTAAAGCCCAAGGTTTCATATCATCAATGTATTGATTTGCTTTATCTGCCAACGCCATGATGTCACGCATCGCATGTCCAAACTCACGGTTTTCCATTTTTTCAGCAATGGTATCCGCCTGAGATACGAACTCATCAAATAATGCTTGGTTAGCCAGCGTTGATGATAATTGACCATCACATTTCTTGCTGATATAGCCCGCACAACGGCTAGCAATATTGACAACTTTACCGACAAGGTCGGAATTAATACGGCTTTGGAAATCTTCCAAGTTAAGGTCTATATCATCTATGCCTGAGCTTAATTTAGCGGCATAGTAATAACGTAAGTATTCAGGGTTTAAATGATCAAGGTAGGTACGGGCTTTAATGAACGTACCTCGTGATTTAGACATTTTTTTGCCATCAACCGTTAAGAAACCGTGTGCGTAGATTGAATTAGGTAAACGGAAACCAGCACCTTGTAACATTGCAGGCCAGAATAGGGCGTGGAAGTAGATGATGTCTTTACCGATAAAATGCACCATTTCTGTAGTGCTATCAGGTTTCATATATTCATTAAAATCAACGCCTGTGCGTTCACAATAATTTTTAAAGCTAGCTAAATAGCCAATAGGTGCATCTAGCCATACATAGAAAAATTTATTCGGTGCATCTGGAATTTCAAAACCAAAATAGGGTGCATCGCGAGAGATATCCCAATCACGAAGACCGCTTTCAAACCATTCATCTAATTTGTGGCTTACTTCAGCTTGTAAATGACCGCCACGGGTCCATTTTTTTAATGATTCCTCAAAGTCGCCAAGTTTAAAGAAATAATGCTCTGAATCTTTAGTGATAGGTGTTGCACCCGATACCGCAGAAACAGGATTGATTAAATCTGTAGGGGCGTATGTCGCGCCACAGGATTCACAGTTATCACCGTATTGATCGGCTGCATGACATTTTGGACATTCGCCACGAATAAAACGATCCGGTAGGAACATTTCTTTCTCAGGATCATAAGCTTGGCTAATAGTACGCGTTGAAATATGGCCAGCTTCGCGGTTAGCTAAGTAGACTTGGCTTGCCAGTGCTTTATTTTCATCAGTGTGAGTACTATGAAAGTTATCAAAACTAATATTGAAACCGGCAAAGTCTGCTTGATGTTCTTCTTTTACGCCGGCGATTAATTCCTCTGGTGTGATGCCTTGATTTTGCGCTCGGAGCATAATCGGTGTGCCATGAGCATCATCTGCGCAGACATAATGGCACTCATTACCACGCATTTTCTGAAAACGTACCCAAATATCAGTTTGGATATATTCAACTAAATGACCAAGGTGAATAGAACCGTTTGCATAAGGGAGGGCGCTAGTAACAAGAATTTTTCTTTGCATGAATATAACCGGAAAAGACAACTAAAATGACCGTGAAAGATACCAGAAATAGCACTTTTACTCCATAAAGGAAAATGTGCTATTCATAGACAATTGAAATATTATTATTTTTAGACTAGATTGGATGCAAGCTATTAGTACGTCAACCGATCAAAGAAGGTAAGTAATGGAACTTAAGCTACACAATATTCATGCTGACGCGATTGGGCATGCTTTAGATAAAGCGCGACAATATCGCTCTTTATTAGAGCCAGACATTGCTGAAAGTATCTGTCTCGATATACTTAATAT
>CAJXPP010000356.1 GCA_913058195.1 uncultured Gammaproteobacteria bacterium
TATGAAGCCCTGGCAGCGTAAAATAAAATGTGTCCGTTTTATCGGGGGAAGATCACAAATAACAGTTGGCTCTTAATGGGGCGTTATATTTTTCTAGAGTACGGAGTTAACATCCATACTTTTATGCAATATTCGCACTATTAAGATCTGGTCGTGTTTATATTCTTTGTAATAAATCACGTGACTTGCTTGAGGATATTTACTGTAACCTTCTCTAATGTAATCACAGTTAATACCAAGCTCAGGATCATCGGCTAATAAATGAAACGTATTATCTAATACTTTTAAGTAATCATTTCGTTGAGGAACTCCCCAAGTTATTTGAGTATATTTAGCTATTTTAATTAAGTCTGCTTTGGCTTTCGAAGATAATACAAACTTATTCATTAATGGTTATCTTTATCTAATTCAGTCAATAAACTTTCATAGCTGTATTCTGCAACACCGCTTTGTTCGCCTTGGGTTAGCATATTGCGTAAATTTAAAAGTTTCGCTTCTTGATCTTCTAAAGCTCTTAATCCAGCTCTAACAATTTCACTTGCTGAGCCATAACGACCAGTGTTAAGTTGTTGGTTTATAAACTGATCAAAATGATCTCCTAATGTTACGCTTGTGTTTTTAGCCATAATATAAAACCCTGCTAGTACCTATATATAATACATTATGGTATAAAAAATATAACAAGTCATTAAAGCAGGACAAAAAACAGTTGGTTTTTGCTCCTTCGTCGCTTATTTTAACCAACTATTTTTAGCCTCTTAATGAGGCTACATGGACTCCCCGTTGTCAAGCAGTAGCTTTTTCTTATAACTAGAAGATCTGACAGCAGCTCTACATTCGGCGTTTAGTTAGCTTTATTACGCTATCGCCCTGATGATTTGCGCTTGAGCAATGCCTCATTCGTTAAACAGAATCTTCTTTAAAAAAGAATTCTTCTTCCCGATTAAACAGGCTTTCTTGCTCTCGGTCTGACCGTGTTATCGTCAATTGCTAATGCATAGACTCGGTGGGGTTAACCGTTTAATTAACCTTTTTACTTAAACTTACTTTACATAATCTACCTGATATTCTTTTTCTGAGTGTAACAGTGCCCAAATTAATCGGGCGTTTTTAGCGGCCAATGCCACGGTCGCTCGTTTAAATCCTCGTCGCTCAACAAGGTCTTTTACCCAAAGGCTTGTTCGGTCTGTTTTGCTTTTACAGTTAGCAATAACGGCTCTTGCACCATGAATAAGTGAAGTGCGAATATGCTTTTCACCTCGCTTGCTAATCCTACCCAACCGAACAACACCACCTGTACTGTATTGCCTTGGAACTAAGCCTATCCAAGCAGCAAAGGAACGACTTGTATCAAAGTGCTTGGCATCATTGACGGTAGCCACTACGGCTGTTGCTGTGATTTCACCAATACCAGGAATACTCATTAAGCGTTTAGCATCTTTCATTTGATTGGCTAACGCGTAGAGTTTTCTGTCGTATTTGAGAATTTCTTCATTTAAGCCTTTAATGCTTTGCCAGAGGTCATTAAGTAATTCTCTAGCAAGGAAAGGTAAAGCATTTTCTGCATCTTCGAGAATACCTCCAATAGTATTTTGTAGTGGGTAGCGACCTTTAGGTATGATGATGCCAAACTCAGATAATAAACCACGTAATCGGTTAATGCGTGCAGTTCTATCTTTGATTGTGCCTTGCCTGATACGATGCAAACACAACACCGCTTGTTGCTCTTCGCTTTTGATACTAACAAAACGAGTCTTGGGTCTGGTGGCTGCTTCACAAATAGCTTCGGCATCATTGGCGTCATTCTTCTCATTTTGTCGGTAGGGAATAACAAACTTAGATGCCATGATTCGCACATCATGACCTAGCTTGGTGAACTCTCTTGCCCAGTAATGTGCGCCTGAGCATGCTTCCATCGCGATGATGCAAGGTGGTAACTTAGCAACCTCTGCTAACAGCTTGTTTCTTTTGACTGTTTTACGTAATTTACACTTGTCATGAGCATCAACTCCGTGGATACTAAAAACAAGTTTGGCTAAATCGATGCCAGCGGCTTTAATTAAAGACATATGGACTCTCCTCATTTGAAGCTTCTTATCAACTTCACTATGGCACATTCGCTAGCGAAAGATGCCGAGTGGGGAGTCCATATCATTCGTTAGGCATTTTAATTGAAATGGAGTTCCTGTCTCTTATACACATCTGACGCTGCCGACGATCTACTCTGTGTAGAT
>CAJXPP010000357.1 GCA_913058195.1 uncultured Gammaproteobacteria bacterium
CTGATAATGATTGTATTTTATTTAATGCTTCAGTAGCAATACCAATATCGACTTCCCCCGAAAGTAACATCTTAGCTATATCAGTTGGAGTCCCTTGTACTATGTTGAGCACCACGTTTGGAAACTTTTCAGTAAAGTCTTTTATTGCCGATGGTAACGCATATCGAGCTTGTGTATGAGTTGTTCCTATAGAGAGCTCACCAACATCGCCCTCATTCCTCTCTGAAGCAAGCTGATAGATATTTTCAACATCTAATAAAATTCTAGATGCTAACTCAAGTATGGCAAGCCCTTCGAATGTGATAGCAGTTAACCTTTTGCCATTACGTTCAAATATTTTTAGCTCTAGCTCCTCTTCAAGTAACTGTGTTTGGCTGCTAACAGTTGGTTGTGAGGCATTTAATACTTTTGCTGATTTATCTGCATGTGACTCCCTAAAAAGGTTACTGGTAGTGTTTGAATATAACTATATTATAAGATATAAAACATGGTGAATGATTAAACTATCAAGAAAAGAATATCAGCCAACTAAGATGAGCTATTAATCATCAACATTAAATCGCTATAATCTTTAGTGATTTAAGAAAGTCGAACACAACTAACAAAGTCTTTATAGAAAAAGGTTTATTTTCGGAAGCGTACTATCATTTCCTGTAGATCTGTTGCTTTATCGGCCAAATCAATAGCTGATTTTTTAGCTTCATCAGAACTCTCTAATGCAGTTGCGGAGGCATGACTAATCCTATTTACATTGCCACTGACCTCTTCACTAACACTACTTTGTTCTTTTACCGCACTTGCAATTTGAGCATTCAAATCATTAATACTATGGATTTCTGTAGCAATACCTTTCAGAGAATCAATCGCATTCATTATCAAGTTTTCACTCTCAGTGGCAGACTGTTGGCTACTTCCTAATACCGCTACAGCTGTTTCAACTGCTTTGTTTAATTTATCAATAACAGTGTGTATCTCTTCTGTAGATTGTTGCGTTCGACTCGCCAGAGTACGCACCTCGTCAGCTACCACCGCAAAGCCTCGGCCATGTTCCCCTGCACGAGCCGCTTCAATCGCAGCATTAAGGGCTAACAAGTTAGTTTGCTCCGCAACGCCTTGAATAACACTCAAAATATTATCAATATTTTTGGTGTCATTAGCTAGCTGAGCAACCACATCAGCAATATTGTTCACAGCTGCTGTCATGACATGTAAGCCATCTGCCGCGCCCGAGGCGTGTGCAACACCTTGCTCTGAAAGTGTATCAGCCTCAGCAGCAACAGTAGCTGCATGCGATGCTGTATTTGCCACTTCATGGACTGATGAGGTCATTTCAGTTATTGCCGTAGCAACTAGCTCAGTCTCGCCTGCTTGTGCTTCTATCGATTGATTTATACCCTTAACAGCAGTTGAACTTTGAACGGATAAGTCAGACATTGATACCGCGGCATCATTAATGCGTCCTAAAACAGTACGTATCTTAGCCTGCAACATCATCCTTGGTAACTGAATTTGACCAATTTCATCTGACCGCCCCGTATAAATCAAAGCCATCAATGGATTGTTCACTTCTTTTTGAGCTACTTTTAATGCCACTGTTAACGGAAGTAATGCCCACTTATTAGTTACATAACTTGTAGCCAAACCAACTACTGCTCCAAACAGATAAGATATGGTTCCGAAGCTAGAAATAGTGGTAAATATTGCCGCGCCAGCCGTAGACAAGCTAACTATATTGGCAAGTATTGACCTGTTTGCAAGTGTCATTCTTTGTAAAAAACTACCGAGCACAGGTTTTTTATCAGTATTAATGGCCGTATAAATACTTTCAGCTCGTCGAATTCGTTCAGCTGATGGCTTAGACCTGACGGACTCATATCCTGTTACCTTCCCATCTTGTAGAATCGGGGTTACATACGCATCAACCCAGTAATAATCACCATTTTTACAGCGATTCTTTATAATTCCCATCCAATGGTTTTCAGCTTTCATGTTAGACCATAAGTCTGAAAATGCTGCGGGTGGCATCTCGGGATGCCTGACCACATTATGATTTACGCCATCGAGTTCTTCAGCACTAAAGCCACTTATATTGAGGAATGTTTTATTGTAACTAGTAATCAGGCCTTTAAGATCAGTCGTAGATATAATTTCTTCGCCAGCAGGAAATGTGACTTCATTATTAGTTATAGGCTGATTATTCTTCATATTACTTCCTCATATCTTTAATAAAC
>CAJXPP010000358.1 GCA_913058195.1 uncultured Gammaproteobacteria bacterium
CGTCGGCAGCGTCAGATGTGTATAAGAGACAGCTTATATTCATTTTATGCTCCAAAGTAAAATTTTTCCAAAAAAAAGACGTGCACAAGAAGCGTTTATCGCTAGTCTTGTAAGACGTCTTTATCTATTTAATTCTTAGTTTAAGTTGAAATACTAATCCGCCGTTGGATTAGTATTTCAACTTAAATAGAATATTGCAGATAGTGTGCCAACATGAAATTTTACTTATTTATCTATTAATATCATACTCTTATCATCAACCTATTTATAACCGGTAGTACTTTTTATTCTGTTTCGCACTATTTAAGTGCTCATACTATAACTATAAGTACTTTGTAGTGCTTACCCTAATAAGGATGCAGTTGAAATAATATTTTTAGCGAGTTCAGCTAAGCGTATATTCTGATTCATTGCAGATGTTCGCAACATTTTATAGGCTTCATCCTCCGTACATAAACGTTGAGCCATAATTAGACCTTTAGCTTTATCGATTAATTTTCGCTCAATTAAATCTGTGCGAAGAGAAACTATTTCGTGCTTCATAGATTGCTGCTGTTTAAAGCGAACACGAGCCGTTTTAATAATAGGCAGAATACGATGTTCGTCCATTCCATCCATTACATAAGCACTAACTCCTGCAGTAATCGCTTCATCAATGACATCATCACGATCATCATCACTAAAAATAACAATAGGGAGGGGATACTGCTCACTGATGACCTTCAACTGAGCAAACATACTGATATCAGTCGAATCTAATATAACAATAATAAGTTCAGGCTCAATAAGTCCTGGGGTTTCAATTAAATATTTTAGACTAGCGCCCTCAAAAATGACTCGATATATACTTCCCTTCAATGCCTGTTTAAGTAATATTGAAGATGCTGATGAATCACTAATGATTATCGTATTAATGGGCTCTAGGTTCATATCTTTCTCAATTCTACTTCGTATAATAATTTAATGTATGTGTTTCAATAGCTGTAAATGCCCTAAACAAGTCATCAATTGGTGAGGTTGCTAAATCAAAGTACTCTTTTGAATCAAGTGTAATAGTACTATCAATCAACACTTGGTTTTCAATTACACTTATCAATTTTGCCGTATTACTGACGATATCACGCGCATAATTTGTTAGTACGTCAGATAGTTCAGGATTATCAAGTGTTCCAAATGCATTACTAAGCTCTTTAGTCGAACTAGCTAGTGATATTTTGAGAAAATTAAGACTAATAAAGTCTACGCCTTCACTAGCCCCTTTAGCACAGATCCCCGCCCCCACAGCCCTAGCCTGTCCAATCGTTTCAGCTGTCCTCAGAGTATCAAGAAATAATTCTGAAGCATGAATAAACCGATCAAGCATAATCGTATGTACATTATAGTAACGACAGACATCGTCAAATAAAGATAAATGACCTTCTATCATCAAATTGTGCTGACGAATAATATTCTGTGAATTAGTCTTACCCGTGAGCACATGGTTTTTCAATCTTGGCCAATGTTCAACAAAGGATTCCCACTGAGAAAACTTATTAAGTTGTCTACTGGACTCACTTCGTAGTAATTGATCTAGTTCATGTTGCAAAGAAATTAACTTTGGTTTTTGTAAAGCATCCCCCAGGCTAAATGCATTACTAATCCCACGGTGCTGCTGAGATAATATGATAACCCTTTTAATAATTGCCACTAAGGCAAGTCCCGTTTTTAATTGAACATTATCTTTTCTACGTGAAGCTTGAACTCTAATAACAATAAAGAATATTATTAATATACCGCCTATACCGATAACTTCTAGATACATATTAAATTCCTTTCGCAAACTTACGTCTTATTCCCAATTCGTCAGATGAATCGCTGCAATAAGCCTAATGGTGAACAACGTCAACTTCAAAAGTTAACGACATAAGAACATGAAATAAATACCTCATCATATTGACTCACCCTTTTAAAAAACCTAATCATGTAATCAGCACAAATCACTTCAATTATTATTTAATTCAATAAGTTAAATTAAACACCGGATAAGTAATGTTTATTTTTAGAGAAGATATAGCTATTTTAAGAAAAGTTCGTGACGCTTTGGAGTCACTTCGTTATGTGGATATCAATAAAAATGCTCGAAATAGTTCTTAAGACTACTTCGAGCATGATAAGTCTGAATAAGATAGTCCGTTAAAACTTAACTTGACCAAACACCCAGAATTTTTGGGTATCCACTTTACCGGCTAAAT
>CAJXPP010000359.1 GCA_913058195.1 uncultured Gammaproteobacteria bacterium
ACGAGATCATGCCTAGTCTCGTGGGCTCGGAGATGTGTATAAGAGACAGCGTTGTTTCCCATGATTTAAAGGCACCACTGAGAGCTGTTCATAGTTATTGTGAGTGGCTAAGTGAAGATCTGGAAGGGAAGCTAGAAGAGCAACAACAAGAGTATATCTGCGGAATGCAGGAGGCGGTACAGCAGGCTGAAGTATTAATTGATGATTTATTAGAACTATCAAGAGTGGGACATCATGCTGGTCAAATTGAATCTATTTCACTTAGCCCGTTTTTAAAAGCGCTTGTGTCGTCGATTGTAATTGATGGCTCTGTTAGTACCGAAATAGTGGAGAATTTGCCAGTAGTGAATGTCTCTTCGACAGTGTTAACGCAAGTGTTCCAAAACCTCATAACAAATGCTATCACCTATAATACCTCGAATAAAAAAACGATTAAAATCAATGGTTTTCAAGAAGAAGGTAACTATATTATTGATGTGACTGATAATGGTATAGGGATTGATCCTAAGTTTCATAAACGTATTTTTCAGTTATTTCAACGATTACACACTAAAGAAGATATTGATGGAACAGGGATTGGGCTGGCAATTGTTCAAAAGGCTGTAAGCCATCTCAACTGGAATATAAGACTAAAGTCAACCTTACAGCAAGGATCAGTATTTTCCATTATTGTACCAATCGAAGAGGCTTCAGTTAATGACTAATATACTCCCTATTCTTTTAGCAGAAGATAGTAAGCATGATGTTTTAGCCGTTAAACGATCATGGGCATTACATGATATTCCTAATGAGCTTATAGTTGTTAGAGATGGTGAAGAATGTCTTGATTATCTTAATCAGCGTGGTAAATATGCTCACCCAGCAAATGCTCCTTACCCAGGGGTTCTGTTACTAGATATCAATATGCCTAAAGTAAACGGCCTAGAGGTTTTGCGACAGGTACGTAATGACCCAGTATTAAGTCATCTTCCTGTTGTCGTATTGACTACGTCAAAACGAGATGAGGATGTAATGGAAAGCTATGATCTTAATGTGAATGCTTATGTAGCAAAACCGCTACATTTTGATGAATTTTCTGCTGCCATCCATACGATCTATCAGTTTTGGCAGCTAGCCGAACAGCCAAAGTAATTCAAATGACAGATCCTAGTTTGCAATTAGAGGTGATCAATATTCTTGTTGTTGATGATAATGATCATGACTTTAGGATAATTAGTCGCGCCTTTAAGCAATGTAATTTCTCAGTTAATATTACTCGGTGTAAGCAAGGAGAGGCTGCTTTAGAGATAATTCGTCTGAAAAAACACACCGAACCATTTGATATATTACTTACAGACTTATTAATGCCAGGAATTTCAGGGCTTGAACTTGCTGAGCAGTTATTTGGTGATGGTGTTTCTTTCCCCATTATTCTTCTTACTGGAGGGGGGGATGAACGTACTGCAGTAAAGGCCCTGAAACTTGGGGTTAGTGATTACCTGTCAAAAGATATTGGTGCTAGTTTTCTAGAGCTCCTTCCTGAAGCAGTGATAAAGGCAATACACTCTTATTCTATTCGAGCAGAATTACAAGCATCTGAGAGTAGAAATAAAATGCTATCAAGTGCATTAGAACAAAGCCAAAGTGCCGTCACAATTATAAATTTAGACAGGAATATTGTTTACGTCAATGAACAATGCCAGAAAATAAGTGGCTATCATTCCAGTGAATTAAATAATAAAAATATTTTTCAATTAGTCGCGAGCTCTATGCTTTCAGTTCCAGATTTACAAGAAATGTGGAGTGATGCCTTAAAGGGGAAAAGTACAACACATGAATTAAAAAAACGGCATAAAAATGGTGAGTTTTTTTGGGTAACATTTTCAATGACACCTATCTGTGATGGTAGCGCGGAGATTGCTTTTATTCTTATCGTAGAAGAAAGTATTGAACAGCAACGTAAAATTGTCCGGTTAGAGCAAGATATTCGTTATCGTATAAAATCTGAGGAGAAGCTTAGGAAGCTAAAGGAAAAAGTAGAGAAAACATCCCGACAACTAGCGCTAAAAATAAAAGAGCTTAGCTTTAAGCAAAGTGCTTTAGATGAACATGCCATTGTGAGTATTACAGACATTAAAGGGAAAATTCTTTATGCCAATAAAAAATTTAGTGCCATCAGTCAATACTCATTAGATGAATTAATAGGCAACGATCATAGGATGATAAAGAGTAATCATCATCCAAAAG
>CAJXPP010000360.1 GCA_913058195.1 uncultured Gammaproteobacteria bacterium
GAGATCATGCCTAGTCTCGTGGGCTCGGAGATGTGTATAAGAGACAGTCATCGTAAGCATCAGCAACAGCTTCCATTACTGCTTCACTCATTGTAGGGTGAGGATGAATTGTTAAACCAATATCTTCTGCATCAGCGCCCATTTCTAAAGCAAGCACAGCTTCAGCAATCAATTCACCTGCATTGGTACCAACAATACCCGCACCTATAATGCGACCCGTTTCTTTATCGAATAATGCTTTAGTTAGTCCTTCGTCACGGCCAATACTCAAACTACGACCACTAGCAGCCCATGGGAAGGCTCCTTTTACATAGTTAACTTTTTGAGCTTTTGCTTCTGTTTCTGTCATACCCATCCATGCAATTTCAGGATCGGTATAAGCAACAGATGGGATCGTCATTGGATCAAAGGCTGATTTAATACCTGAAATTACTTCTGCAGCAACTTTAGCTTCATGGACCGCTTTATGTGCCAGCATAGGCTGGCCAACGATATCACCAATTGCATAAATATGTGGCACATTGGTTTGCATTTGAGCATTTACATTAATGAAACCATAATCATCAACGATCACACCGGCACTTTCAGCATTTATTAGCTTTCCGTTTGGAGTTCGTCCAACTGCAACTAAAATCTTATCAAAAACTACTGTTTCTGGTGCATCTTTGCCATCTAAGGTAACTTTAAGACCTTTTTTCTGTGCATCAATACTTGCTACACGAGTACTTAAATAAATTGCTTCGTATTCACCCTGTATTTTCTTCAATAAAGGCTTAACAATGTCTTTATCTGCACCAGATATCAAACTATCTTGCATTTCAACAACAGTAATTTTTGAACCTAATGCATGGTAAACCGTTGCCATCTCTAACCCGATAATACCACCACCGATAACAAGTAAACTCTTCGGTACATCTTCAAGATCGAGTGCATCCGTAGAATCCATCATACGAGGATCATCATTTGGGAAAACAGGTACTTTGCTAACACGTGAGCCAGCAGCAATAATACATTTATCAAATGAAATTGTTTGCGTACCATCAGCAGTTTCAACTGTCATAGTATTGCTACCTGAAAACTGAGCTTCACCTTGAACAATGGTTACTTTACGTTGTTTAGCAAGCGCTTTAAGACCACCCGTTAATTTATCAACGATACTGTTTTTCCAGCTTTCAATTTTACGAATATCAATTTCTGGCTTAGAAAAGCTAACCCCATGATCTTCCATGCTAGCAGCTTCATTAATTACTTGAGCGGTATGTAATAATGCTTTTGAAGGAATACAACCAACGTTTAAACAAACACCACCAATTCTTGCATGACGCTCAATCATCACTACTTGTCTACCTAAATCAGCAGCACGAAATGCAGCAGTATATCCGCCAGGACCCGATCCTAATACTAAGACTTCAGCATGTAGATCGGCATCACCAACAGATGTTTGCACGGCAACTGGGGCTTCTTTGCTAGCTTGTTCAACTTTTACACTTTCTTGTTTAGGCTGCTCAGAAACTGAGGCTTCTTCTGTTACTGTTTCTAAAGTCAGTATGACTGCACCTTCTGCAACTTTATCACCAACTGCAACATTCATACTGACAATGGTACCAGCGCTATTCGTAGGTATTTCCATTGCAGCTTTATCAGACTCTAAGGTAATAACATCTTGATTAACTACAACTTCATCGCCGACACTAACTAGTACTTCAATGATTTCAACAGCATCAAAGTCACCGATATCCGGTACTTTTATTTCAATGATGCTCATAATAAAACCTTTCTAATATCAGATAACATATTGTTTAAATGCGTTGTGAAACGTGCGCCTAATGCACCATCGACAACACGGTGATCATATGACACTGATAGCGGCAACATCAATCTAGGTACAAAGTCACTACCATTCCAAACAGGTGACATTTTATGACGACCTATTCCTAAAATTGCGACTTCTGGTGCATTAACAATAGGAGTAAAGAAGCTACCACCTATGCCACCTAAACTAGAAATAGAGAATGTACCACCTTGTAGATCTTTTGCAGTTAAAGCACCTTCACGTGCTCGACCACTAATCTCGCCTAGTTCACCTGCAAGTTCAATAAAGCCTTTTTTATCAACATCTTTAATCACCGGCACCATCAGCCCATTCGGTGTATCAACTGCCACACCAATGTCTGTCTCTTATACACATCTGACGCTGCCGACGATCTACTCTGTGTAGAT
>CAJXPP010000361.1 GCA_913058195.1 uncultured Gammaproteobacteria bacterium
ATCGTCGGCAGCGTCAGATGTGTATAAGAGACAGCTGCTCACACAGCGCGCTTCTAAACCCAAGGTAATCGGCATCTAAATCTGCGAGCACAGGGATATCCTCATTTCTCAATGCGCCTGCTAGACCACACAGCAAATTATGTTTTTTTGCTGCAGTTACAAACTCAACGAGCTCCGCTTGACTCATATGATCAAGTAGATGCTTACCATCCTTCATCGCAGTATCAATCATCACACCTTTAAAGCCGCTTTGAGCCAATAGAGCATGTATTTCACCATTCACGGGCTGATCGGCGAATATGACAGCGATAACAGGCGTATTAAGTCCCTTAACACTTGCTGCGATATCCACTAGACACTGACTTAAGTTTTCATCTGGAAATAAGCCCATTTTTACGTAATCGACACCACTTGCTGCCATTTCAATCATTGCTGAAGCAATTATTTTGGCATCCATCTCCAAGTCACCAATCGTGGCGCTGGTCTGGCACTGACCATTTATCAGTTCAACAATCTCACTCACTGTAGCAACAGGTAAAGCACCTAATGCACCCAGTGATGGATTTTTCATATCAAGGATATCAGGCAGTATGGGTAATACAGTGCGTGCTTCATCTACTGATTGAACACTAGCGAGCCATTTAGTCATGTCTTAATGTAATTCCTGCTTGATTAATTTTTTCCATCAACCAACCCCATGCTTCTAATTCTCTATCGCCAGCTGTTTTTTCAATGGCAATGTGTAAATAAGCTATTTCTTGCTGGAGTTTTTCTTCAGACAACATGCCTAAACGACTGACTAACACTGCCGCATCAATCACAGCACTTTGTGCTCTATTAAAGCCTCGAAAAGCGGAGTGAATATGTTCGCTGACTATTCTGCCCTCAAAGCGAGAGCGTGGATCGTTATCTTCAAATCCAACAATTTCTAACTCGGTATGTGCCAGAGCATTTTCTAGGTAATAACCATCGATGGCGTTACAGGGGAGAGTAGGCCACTCACGTCTGCCTGTCAGTGATCCTGCGAATACACGTACGTCATCCGTGTAGTTAATTACACAGTGACGATGATGTTTTAAGTTTTCATAAGTTGCAGAGGGTTTAAAAGGCTGAATAATAAAGTGAGCATTCACTTCTGACACACCCATTGGTGCACTGTGTGCCCCCCCAGATTTTGATAAGGTAGTCACTATTACTTCGTGAATTTTACTTTCAAGCCGTGCCACATTTTTTTCCTGTTGTTAGGGTAGTACCTTCTCCCGTTTGCTGCGTTAAATCTTCTTGGTGAATTTCAACGGCACAGCCCCATTGTAACTCTTCATCTTGGTTATAACGCTTACCTAATTGCCATGCAATTTGTGCTCGAGCAAGTTCAGCACCAAGGTAAAAAGCATGACCAGTATCATCCTTTAAGTCTAACTGCGGATAAAAAGCAAACGGATCTTGTTCTTGCATCAAACCATCACGATTAAACATATAAATGCCTTTTTCAGCCACTTTAATTCGATAATTTGGATCTTTAATGCTTTCAGAAAGTTCGACAATCTCGTCTTCAGTATCAGGAAAAGGTCGACGCTCATGGGCAACTAATAGATCATTAGTAATATCTCGAGGCAAACTGCTATCTTCTCGTGCAGCATACATCATGCGCCGAGCAATATTTGCTTCCATAATTGCTTTTCGTGCGTGAGGACTCACTTCGGTTGCAAGTACATTAGTTATATTAAGTTCAGAAATTATCCCGAATAGAATTGCATTAATCCCGCTTGTGTCGGCATCGGTTAACTCGGTTAAATTACCAACACCCATCATAATAGGCGCATCTGGATATTTTTGACGAAGTTCATGGTAACGTACAATTGAATTGGTCAATCCAAAATGGATCGGATCTAAAATAGGGTCAGCTATCCATGGTCGGTTGATTTTATCCATTAACTCCATCGCCCGTTCAAGCGATGCTAGTGATCCCATCTCTAATGGAACCAAAATCGGTACTGCATCAGTTTCTTCAGCTAAATGATAAGTCTTTTCTGTCAGACTTAATAAATAATCTGCACCCGCTTTACCTGCTCGCCGTAAGTCGTCTAACTCTAAAGAATCAACACTCACTTTGAAACCAGCCTCATGAAGCGCCGTAATAGCGTCTTCTAGATGGGGGAATTTTTCTTCAGGTAAGCAGCCAATATCAATTACATCGGCACCACTCTT
>CAJXPP010000362.1 GCA_913058195.1 uncultured Gammaproteobacteria bacterium
CACTATATGGTCTTTCGTTAAGTGGGCCATTAGACCAGAAAACATTGACATTTAATGCTGCTCCATAAAACTAGTTATTAAATTTCACTACTTAGATTTGAACTGATAAGACAGATTTTAGAGTTTCATTTCAGACTATTTAAGTGATAGAGCAATTCTTGCGCCATGTCTTCATCAACCATATAGCGGTGTTTGCCAAAAATACAATGAATTTATTGGGACAAATTGTCCTATCCAATAATTTTGATTGCATCATTTTGACCATAAGTTTGGGTAACGTTGAATATTAATAAGATGGGGAAACTTTCAGATGCAGATGAATACCAAATGCTATAGACACAGCTAGGCTTCATTATTTTGAAGTTAAATGGAATTTTGTTTGGAGTTTTAAAAGTTAGTCTTGGAAAGACTGTTTATACGTTTTTTGGTGAACTTACTTTTTATTACTTATAGAATATTACTTTGCTTAATCACTATAAAACCATACAAAGAAACAGCTTCCCACGCCGATACGAGAGCGAACTAATATCTCAGCTCCGTAACGAGTAAGAATGCCACTACTGACATATAGACCAAGGCCCGTTCCGCTTTTTGTCTGTGTAAAAAAAGGGTCAAAAATTCTTGGTAGTACCTCTGGACTAATGCCTCGGCCATTGTCGTGAACAACCATTAACACGCCATTACCTCGCCAGTTTCGTGTTCGAACTGTGACCTTGCCTTCGGCATCTTGATGAGCATTCATCGCATTGACAAGCAAGTTGATCAAAACCTGTTGGAACTGTTGATGATTACCATTCACAGACATGGTAGATCTCAAATCAAGTTGCAGATCTATTTTGCGTCGATTCAAGTCATGCTGTACTAGAGCAATGGTATCGTGGATAACCTCGTTAATATTCACATTACTCATAGGGATCTGGTAATCCTCCGGACGTGAGTACTGTAACAAATTATTAATGATTGCTCTGATCCTGTACACCTGTTGAATAATAAGCTTCGCTTCCTGTTCTACTGGTTTGGCATCGTCGCCCAATTCTTGAACCAGTAAATCCATATTTCCCAGTATTACAGCAGTTGGATTATTAATTTCATGAGCGATACCAGCAGCAAGTTCACCTATGGCAGCCAATTTCTCCTTCGCAATTAGTTTTTCTCGTGTCTGTTTTAACAAGCTTATATTTTGCTGCAGATTGATCTTTTGATTGCGTAATTGCCGCGTACGGTCTTCCACTTTAGCTTCAAGCTGATCAGCAGCATTCTGTATCTGTTCACGCTGTAGTTGTAGGGTGTCAAGCAAGCGATTAAATTGCTGGGCCAGCACAGCCACTTCATCCTTGGAATCTAGGTGTCCGATTCGTAATTCGCCATCATACTCAATTGTTTTGATCACTTTTGCTATCGCTTCAATTGGCCTATAGATTGATTTGGCACCGGACACCGCTAATAATATTGACAGTACCACTACAATAATAAACAGCAGTATTAACAAAGTTAAGCCAGTAAAGTATGTCGCTCTGAACGGTGCTTCCAAAAACCCGGTATAGAGCATGCCGACACGCTGACCAAACACATCTAAAATAGGCTCATAGGCCGAGATATACCATTCACTCACTACAAAAGCACGATCAATCCATTGCATCCCCTTTGTTAGCACTTGCTCTCTTACTTGTGTAGAAACTCTTGTACCGACAGCTCTTTCTGTAGGTGTTAGTAAGTGACCAGGAACATTTGTGCTAATACGTACATCTTCAAGAAATATTGTTACCGTTCCAAGCCCGTCTTCAGCCAAACTACCCTTGCTATAAACTAAATCTCGCAGTGTATCGACAAACTTAAAATTTCTATTAAGCAGTACCCCGCCGACCAATATGGCCTTTATCACTTCATCTCCTGTTCCCCTAATTGGATAATAGCTGTGCAAAACCATCCCTCGATCTTCAACAGTATTTATTGATGGATATGCATGAGGGGTTTGAACCAAAGGTAGATAGGCCGTTTTAGCCAAGGAAGGGTTTTTATTCTCTAACTCTAGCGATGAGAAAATCTCGACCCCTGTGGAGGGCTTACCAGATAATGCTTTGGCTAATAAAGGACTTTTTTTTATGTTGCAGTTATTCGTTTGCCAATAATCACACCCATCGATGGTTATTAACTGCTGTCTCTTATACACATCTGACGCTGCCGACGACCTACTC
>CAJXPP010000363.1 GCA_913058195.1 uncultured Gammaproteobacteria bacterium
ACGAGATCATGCCTAGTCTCGTGGGCTCGGAGATGTGTATAAGAGACAGGTGTATCGACTCAAGCGATTCGCGCTCAAGAAATAATGCATGAGCTACGAAACTTTGTGAAAAAGGATGACTCACGAAAATGTATTTGTGTGAATGGTCTGATAAAATCAGCTATAAAGCTATTGCGAATAGAATTCCAAGAAGATGATCCAGACATTGAGTTAAACCTTATAACAGATATTCCAGAAGTCTTTGCAGACCGTATTCTGATTGAACAGTTATTGATCAATTTAATTAAAAATGCAATGGAGGCAATGCGAAGCATAGCTGTGTCAGAACGACGATTATTAATTGAGTCTTCAAGCATTCAAAATAATGAAGTTGCTGTTTCTGTACATGATAGTGGACCTGGATTAAGTGAATATGAGATAGATAAAATTTTCGAACCATTTTATACGACAAAACCTGAAGGAATGGGAATGGGGCTTGCTATTACACGCTCAATTATCCACTCTCATGGTGGTAAGTTACAGGTAACACAAAATTCACATGGTGGAACAACATTTAGATTTACATTACCTGTGGAAGATATTGAGTTTTTAGGAGGGTGAAAAATGAATCACGTATATGTAGTTGATGATGATGATGCAGTACGAGAATCACTGTCAATGTTACTCAGATCAGAAGATTTTACTGTAATGGCCTTTGGCAACCCATTGGAATTTGTTTCAAAAGTAGTCGATTTAGACGATGGCTGTGTCATCTTAGACTTATGCATGCCAGAATTATCCGGTATGCAAGTCATGGAAGAATTAAAACGGTTAAAGTCACCAATGTCAGTTATTTGTATTACAGGACATGGTGATATACCAACGGCTGTAAAGGCACTAAAATTTGGTGCTTATGAATTTCTTGAAAAACCATTTGACTCAACAATGCTGATTGAGATTGTTAAAGCATGTATATTTGATCAACTGAACAATCAGCACATTGAAGCCTTTAATACTAATGCGAAAGAGGTGGTTGCAACACTTACACCAAGAGAACATGAAGTACTGAAAGGGATGGTGGATGGTTTGAGAAATAAACAAATTGCCTACGATATGCATATTAGTATACGTACTGTAGAACTTCATCGTGTCCATGTAATGGAAAAATTAAGTGCTAAATCATTATCTGACGTTTTAAAAATTGCCATCGCATCTGGTTTTAGTTATGTCGATGCCCCTGAGATAATAGATGCCTGAAGAGTAAAGAAAAATAAAACAGCTCTACTGTGACAAATATGGCACTGAATATATCAGTTAGCTACTAGCAGTATGAGCTGAAAAACATGGTATAGAATTAATTCTATCTAAGCCAATTACATAAAATAGATTCCTTAATCTCTATAAATACCGACTAAGTATTATTGGTAGTCATTTAAACATAATGTTTAATAATCATTCACAAAAACACACCAGTATTTAACAATAAATAATTATATTTTGGGTGCAATGTCCAAAATATAGCTAGAGACTTTATGCCAAGCTTTGTTCATAAAGTCTGGAATTATCTTCCTTTTAGTCAAAATCCTTACTTTTATTAAGATTTATTGATCTAGATCAGCTTAATCACACTATTTCTTCACAATATATGAAAAATTACGTAGATGAATTTTCATTAAAAATGGTTATGGTAAAGACCTCAAATAAAACGTGGGCTTGATGACCGCAATGAGCTAACAACTCATGTAACGATGCAGCTGAAATAGTAGTCAGTTTTATTGATGAAGACAACTTATAAAGAGGTAAAAAATAATGGGTTTATTTAGTTTTGGTAGAAAAAAAGATTCAAGTAAGGAGATAGAGTTGACTGGTATCAGTGGTCAGATAGCGACACTGAAGTGCTTGATACTCGCTGGTATAAAAGATGTTCCATTACGTACAACACTTGCATCTCATGAAGTTGGCGTTGATCAGGTTAATAGCTATCAATATCTAGACTCATCGAAGATAGCGCCTACAATCAAACAAGGTGATTTTACAGTTTCTGGGACGCGTGCAATTCTTACTTATATAGATATTCGTGGTAAAGGGGCATCTTTAACACCAAGAAAAGCGCGAGTACTAGGTCAGCAAAATTACTGGATTGATGTATGTCTGTCTCTTATACACATCTCCGAGCCCACGAGACTAGGCAT
>CAJXPP010000364.1 GCA_913058195.1 uncultured Gammaproteobacteria bacterium
CTACACAGAGTAGATCGTCGGCAGCGTCAGATGTGTATAAGAGACAGGATCTAAACGTTAGATTAAACGCTGTAGTACAGGTCAAACTCAGCTGGATGAGTTTCCATGCGTAAGCGTGTTACTTCTTCCATTTTAAGTTCAATGAAAGCATCGATCATATCGTCAGTAAATACACCGCCCTCTGTTAAGAAAGCACGATCTTCATTCAATGCTTCTAGAGCTTGATCTAATGAATAACATACTTGTGGAATCGCTGCTTCTTCTTCAGGAGGCAGGTCATACAAATCTTTATCCATTGCATCGCCAGGGTGGGTCTTGTTTTTAATACCATCAAGACCAGCCATTAATAAAGCAGCAAAAGCCAAGTAAGGGTTAGCTGTTGAATCACCAAAACGTACTTCTACGCGACGACCTTTTGGATTATTAACAAAAGGAATACGAATTGACGCACTACGGTTACGTGCAGAATATGCCAGCATAATAGGTGCTTCAAAACCAGGTACTAAACGTTTGTAACTGTTTGTGCTTGAGTTTGTGAAGGCATTCAATGCTTTAGCATGTTTGATTACACCGCCAATGTAGAACAATGCTGTTTCAGACAAACCACCATATTTGTTACCAGAAAATAAGTTTTCACCATCTTTAAATAAAGACATGTGAACATGCATACCGTTACCGTTATCACCTACGATTGGTTTAGGCATGAATGTCGCTGTTTTTCCATAAGCATGAGCAACGTTATGGATTACATATTTAAGTTGCTGAACTTCGTCTGCTTTTTTAACTAATGTATTGAATTTAGTACCGATTTCACATTGCCCAGCAGTTGCTACTTCATGATGGTGTACTTCTGTTACTTGACCCATTTCTTCGAGTGTTAAACACATTGCAGAACGGATATCTTGTAATGAATCGACTGGAGGCACTGGGAAGTAACCGCCTTTAACGCCTGGACGATGACCTTTGTTACCGTCAGCATAAACTTTTTCTGTATTCCAAGAAGACTCATCAGAATCAATTTTATAGAATGAACCAGAAATATCACTTGCCCAACGAACATCATCAAAGATGAAGAATTCATTTTCAGGACCGAAATAGGCAGTATCAGCTAAACCAGTTGCTTGCATATGTGCTTCAGCACGATGAGCAACAGAGCGTGGGTCACGTTCGTAACCTTGCATTGTTGCTGGTTCAATAACATCACAGCTAATAATAAGTGTTGTGTCATCCATAAATGGATCTAAAACTGCAGTTTCAGGATCAGGCATCAAAATCATGTCTGATTCGTTAATACCTTTCCAGCCAGCAACTGATGAACCATCAAACATATTACCTTCTGTAAAGGTATCTTCATCGATAGAGTGCGCAGGGAAAGTAACGTGTTGTTCTTTACCGCGAGTATCTGTGAAACGGAAATCTACAAATAAAACTTCCTCATCTTTGATCATTTGAAGTACATTTTCGACTGACATTAAGCTTTCTCCAATTAATTACTACGTTTGTTATTATAAAATTCATGGTTGATATGCATGAAACAAGCCATGCTCTAATAACTTATAAATCAAGGATTTAAAAGTAAATAGTGTGCCTGCTCCGCACCAAAATAACGCACTAATAAATAGTGCGCACCACAATTGTGCGCACTATTATAGTGCTAAACTGAAACTCGAACAGAAATAATTATCTCATCGTCATTTTCACGATGGCCAATCACTTCATGTCCATTAATTCTTGCCCAGGCTGGAATATCACTTAAAGCACCAGGATCAGTGCAAATTACATCCAATATATCACCATCAGCTAATTCTTTTATTTTATTCTGTGTCTTGATAACAGGCATAGGACACAGCATTCTTCTAGCATCTAATTCATAGTTACTCATACATGCCAATCCTCAGGAACTTGCTCAATTGAAAGCGGCTTAATTTTTATTGTCTGCTTCTCTTGACCAGGCACTGATACTTCAACTTCTACTTGTTCAGCGTCACGGCCTTGGCCATATCGTGCAACGACACCTGCAGCCAACTCAATATCTTCTGGTTTAATATCACCGTCAACAATACTTAATGGCCCATTATGACTAACAACTTGAATTGTCAAAAATTGCTTGCGGTATCCTTCTAAATACTTACTT
>CAJXPP010000365.1 GCA_913058195.1 uncultured Gammaproteobacteria bacterium
CGAGATCATGCCTAGTCTCGTGGGCTCGGAGATGTGTATAAGAGACAGCTCTATTTCTAGATCTGTACCATCTATTAAGGGTAAAAAATCGAGCGGAGGGATCACGCCTATTTTAGGGTGTATCCAACGTATTAATGCTTCAAACCCATAGATACTGCCCGTAACCATATTAACTTTAGGCTGGTAATATAACTCTAACTCTTTATTAATTAGTGCATCTTCAATTTCTTGTTGCTTATTTTGCTTTCTAAGAGTTTGCTGGCTTTTATCGTGGCTAAAAATTTCAAAACGGTTTCGTCCAGCCAATTTAGCTTGATACATTGCTTGATCGGCATATCTTATTAAGGTATCAATATCGTCATCTTCGTTTGGATAGAGGACAATTCCACTAGATGCACCGATTTCAATTGTATGATTGTCAATATAAAATGGAGTTGATAAGGTGTCATGTATACGTTTTGCTAGCTGTTCGCACTCGTTAACTGTGTTGATATCGCCTAATAATATTGCAAATTCATCGCCTCCTTGCCGAGAAACAGTATCTTCTTCACGTATCGAAGTTTTGATGCGAGTAGCAACTTCGACTAATAATTTGTCGCCCACTTCATGACCAAACGTATCATTTACAGGTTTAAATTTATCCAAGTCTAAGAATAGAATAGCTAATAAAGTATTTGACCGTTTACTATGCGCTATCGCTTGGTCAAAACGGTCAAGAAAAAGGACTCTATTAGGTAGACCAGTTAGTACATCATAATGTGCCATTAGGTTGAGTTTTTCTTGCTGCTGTTTTGTTTCAGTTATATCGGTAAAAATACTCACGTAGTTAATAACTTCATCGCGCTCATTTTTCAATGATGAAATTGATAGTAGTTCGGCATAGAGCTCACCGCTTTTTTTCCTGTTCCATACTTCACCTTGCCAGTGACCTTTATCGTGCAGAGAATTCCACATTTTTTTATAAAATTCTGGTTCGTGTTTACCTGAGCTTAGCACGCTAGATGTACTTCCAATTACTTCCTCACGATTATAGCCAGTAATATTGCTGAATGCTGGGTTCACATCAATAATCACACCTTGTGAATTAGTAATTGCAATGCCCTCTAATGTCCCGCTAAATACTCGAGTAGATAGTTGTTGTTGTTGACGAAGTAGGTTTTGCTCAATCGTTAGTGATGTTAATTTAGATGCAAACTCAAGAAATTGAAGATCTTCATCTGAAGGTGCAAGCGCTTGATCATGGTATATGACAAAGACACCCAAAAAATTAGAGTCTCTACCTATAATTGGTTCAGACCAGCAAGAGCTAATCTTTGCAATTGAAGCAATTTCTTTATGGTTTTTCCATAGAGGGTTAGTGTTTATATCTGTTGCTATTATGCGGTTTTTTGAGAACATAGCCGCTGAACTATCGCTATTGATAGATGTGCAAATTTTTAGCTCGTTAATAGACTGATTATAGAACTCGGGTAAGCTGGGAGCTGCTGCTGTAACGAGATATTTATTAGCAGAATCAAACAATAAAATACTACAGCGAGAGAAGGGGGCCTCTTGTTCAATTTTATTAATCAGTGAGTCGAATATATCATTTAATGGCCTGCCTTTAATTAACTGTGTCATGACTTCGTTATGAGTATGCTCTCGAAGTTCTACTTGTTTAATATCAGTTACATCTTCAAGGTTTTCTAAGGCACCAATTAAAGAGCCATCTTGTTCGTCATATAGAGGTTCAGCATCGAAGATTAGATAGCGTTTCTTCCCATTGATATCCTCAAACCAATTTTCAGCATGAAGACCTTCGCTAAACTTAGATTGTCCGTTGATGGGATAATATTTTTTAAGTTGTTGTATATTATTATCTAATACAATATTAGCAAGACAAGGCCGTTCTGAATTGTAGAAACCCTTCCATGCGTCTTTAGTACCAATTATATCGGTCGACTTTATCCCTGTTAACAGTTCACATGCCTTATTCCAGGCTATAATTTCATGGTTGATATCAATAACAAAAGTAGGGACTGTAAGAGAATCAACAATGGTTTTAAAGTTATGCCTCAATTTATATAAGCCTTATGTCTGTCTCTTATACACATCTCCGAGCCCACGAGACTAGGCATGATCTCG
>CAJXPP010000366.1 GCA_913058195.1 uncultured Gammaproteobacteria bacterium
CGAGATCATGCCTAGTCTCGTGGGCTCGGAGATGTGTATAAGAGACAGGAACCATACGATAAAAGCATCTTTTGCTAACCCGACGTTGGGCTCGGTGGATACGAAGGCAACACAAAGTGCTTTTGCCGGGCAAACGAACACAGAAATCGTGATTGATTATAACAATAACCCAGTGTTGTCGGCCTACTCTACGGTTAAGGTAGGTGAGGATGTTGAATGGGCAATAATATCAGAAATTGATGAAGCTGAGGTGATGATTGTCCCCAATGAAATAAGCCAGCACCTCTTAATGGTATCGGCTGTTTTGCTGGGTGTTTTTATTGCCCTATCCCTTGCGGTCGTTAATTATGGGGTTATTAAGCCACTGAATAAATTTAAAGAAAAGCTACTCGAAATTGGTAAAGATAAGGACATTACTCAATCGCTGGATAATAATGCGCCAGAAGAATTGAGTGAGATGGCTGATGGCGTCAACGCTTTACTCAGCGCGCTTCAAGCGCTTATTGAGGCGGCTAAGCAATCGTCAACTGAAAACGCGTCGATTGCCCATGAGCTATCAACGAGCTCTTTGGGTGTAGGTAATAATGTTGAGAAGTCGGTAGTCATCATTAATGAAACCAGTGATCAAGCCATATTAATTAATGAAGAGATCGTAATCTCTATAAAGAATGCGCAGGTTGGCAAGGATGAAATGCTGGTAGCCAATAATACCTTGTTGGCTGCGAGGGATGAAATTGTGCGTCTAACAAAAAATGTGCAGACCACAACCGATAGAGAAATTGTACTGGCAAAGGACGTAGCCAATTTATACGATGAAACATCAGAGGTGAAAAGTGTTCTCGAAGTGATTTCGAATATAGCCGATCAAACTAATTTGTTAGCACTGAATGCAGCCATTGAAGCCGCGCGAGCAGGTGAGCATGGTCGCGGCTTTGCCGTGGTGGCTGATGAAGTGAGATCCCTTGCTGATAGAACGCAACTGTCTACTAATCAAATCACTGAAATAATTAATGAACTGCAATCTTTAACTGCACATGCGGTCACCAATGTTGAAAGATGCAAAAATACTAGCCTAGCTAACTTGCAACATATTGATACTTCATGCGCGACCTTGTCACAAGTTATGGATTACGTTGAAACGATTAATCAAATGACAGTAACAATATCTGGAGCAACGCAAGAGCAAACTGCAGCCATCCATGAAATTGCCATCAGTATTACTAATATTAAAGATCAGAATAACCAGCTGCTTGGACAAGCAAGATCCAGTGTTAGCAACTGCTCTTTAGCGAATGAAAAAACCTACAAACTGCTCTCATATAAGCTGAGCTGATAACAGCAATCAAGATACATTAAGCTAGTAGCCCTAAGGCAGAGTAGTTACTCGGTAACTACTCTGCCTTTTTACTTTCTTCGCCGAACGACACTTGAATGACTGTGCCTTGGTCACTACTTACCTTCAGCTGCCAGCCTTGATGTTCGCACAGCCGCTTAACAATGGATAAACCAAAACCATAACCGGTACTTTGGCTGCCCTTTACCGCATGTTCCGTTACTTTATCGGCAATATCTGCTTCAATACCTGAGCCGGTATCAGCGATCACTAAACAATTATCAACATAACTAATATTGACCTCGCCTGTATCAGTATATTGAAAAGCATTACCAATCAAGTTATCTAGCAAGACCTTTAACATGCCTGGCTGCACATATACTTGGCAATCAGTATTATCCTGCACGACTACGTCAACTACCTTATTATTGAGTAAATAACTGTGATCAATAACCGATTGTTCTACAAGTGCTATTAACTTAACTGATGATTTTTCTACTTTGGTATGCTCCTCGCGCGCTAATGATAATAAAGTCACCACCGTTTGTTCCATCTCCACACTGGCATCACTGATACGCTTGAGCACTGAGTCTGTTGCAGCTTTATCTTCACTGTCATTCTGCTGACTATTGCTTTGATAAACCTCGACCGCATTTTTAATGATGGCAACAGGTGTGCGCAACTCATGACTAACATCCCGAGTAAAATTCTTCTCTCGAGATAATGCTTGTTTCTGTCTCTTATACACATCTGACGCTGCCGACGATCTACTCT
>CAJXPP010000367.1 GCA_913058195.1 uncultured Gammaproteobacteria bacterium
GAGTAGATCGTCGGCAGCGTCAGATGTGTATAAGAGACAGTGATTACCTTGTTTGATAAGCTCAAAGGTATTATCCAACATCATAATTTGGCCTTCAGCAACAGCTACACGCTTTGTTACAGACTTACTGCCAACATCGACCATATGTGCTTCACCAGCTTGATTAAAATGCGTTAAATCCGTCATCGCGGTATCCTATAGTTTTTAAATTCAAATAAACTTTAACCAAATGAGTATACAAGTCAAATTTTTTGCTAGCCTTCGAGAACAAATCGGTTTGGCAGATAGTATCATTGAACAGGCATCAACTGCTGATGAAGTATGGGCCATAGCGACAGATAATGCAGAGCGTCCAGATAATATGCTTGTTGCTATCAACCTTGAGTATGCCAAGCTTAATAGCTCAGTAAGTGATGGTGATGAAGTTGCTTTCTTCCCTCCCGTAACCGGTGGCTAAAATGGCTATTATTATCTCAGAACAAATTTTTGATCCATGGAAGCTCATTAGTAAACACCAACAACAATCACAACTAGCCAGTCAGTTTGGTGCCACAGCAAGCTTTATTGGTAGCATGCGTGACTTTAATGATGATCATGAGGTTAGCCAAATGGTATTAGAACATTACCCTGAGATGACTCAGCGCTACCTTGAAAAATTAGAAGCAGATGCAAAAAGACAATGGCCAATCATAGATTGTCTTATCGCTCACCGCGTCGGTCATATCAATCCTGCTGATGCAATTGTCGTTATTGCTTGCTGGTCAGCTCACCGCCGTGCAGCATTAGATGCTTGCAACTGGTTAATTGAAGAACTTAAATTTAAAGCGCCATTTTGGAAAAAAGAAACACGTAATGACAGTGATGTGTGGGTTGAGCATAATACGTCGGGCTAAAATATTTTCAGTCTTTACACTACCTTTTTATAGATATACCCCTTTGAAGAAAAGCGTTAAATAAATATATTTCCTTTAAATACAGCTATAAAAAAGCCGCTAATTAAGGCGGCTTTTTTATGGAATACTGTTGGTTAATTTATGCTGTTTTACTTTTTCTTCTTAGGCCCATAAAGCCCATCATAGCGCTACCAAATAACCAAATGGCTGCTGGTACAGGTACTGCTGTAAGATTCATATTCAAATCCCAATGCTTGTCGCCAAAAAGTTTTTCCCCACCTTGACCAAATACATCAACCCAAGTAGATGCACCAAACGCTAAGTTTTTATCATTAGCACCAGTACCGATTTGGAGTACAGGTCCTTGCCCTAACATGACCATACCTAAATAGTAGGTTATTGAGTCAATAATCACTGTCGAGCCTTTTTGAATATTGGCATAGTAATACCATTCACTTAATACTGGTCCGCCACCTGTTTTATTTTTAGCGTAAGTGTCTTGACGGTCATCAAACCAGACACTGATTTGTGCATTGCGACCAAAACGGTTGGTTGCAGTAGCCATTAAGTGTGCTGTGCCATTATCATATTCGGTCAACATGCTACCTGCATTAAAGCTGTGACGCTTTTCGTTTTCTGATGCACCTAACCCGTTAGTCCATAAACCATGATCATCGCCAATAGTTTGTCCATCCGTCACAGCCCACTTTTGGGTGACACTGGCTGCTACTGTCATTTGCGAAAATGTTAAGCTAATTGCAAGTAATGCAAGGGATATAATATTTTTATACATAATCAATTCCTACTAAAATGCGAGTCATAAAAAGATTCTATATTAATTGTGATGGAGTTCACAATTGTACTTTAGTACTAATTCATTACTCTCTCGTGCTTTATTGTGATTATTAGCCTTTAAGGCTTGGTTAAACGCATATTTTGTGCACCAGAAAAAGTGTTCAATAAACCTGTCACTCTTCACTCTTGAAGCCTGAATTGATGTCTAAGCATTTTATAAGATGCTTTCTTGTTTGCCATTTTAATATCCACTGTGAGATCATGGGTTTTTTTGTAAAAGCCCGTCAAACTACGCCTGACTATACCTGACGTATTAATTTTTCTGACAGGTGAATATTTTGGATACTTTCTTATGCGATATTTAGTTCAGCTTTTAATTTCATTTCTATTGGTATCACCTGTATTTGCTGAAC
>CAJXPP010000368.1 GCA_913058195.1 uncultured Gammaproteobacteria bacterium
GATCATGCCTAGTCTCGTGGGCTCGGAGATGTGTATAAGAGACAGGTATTAATTTGTTCATTAGACCTACCTAATTTGGTCTGTATTTGTTTATAATCGTTGCGTCATTCGCAACTTAAGAATAAAAATATGAAAAAAATATTAGCTTTAACTTTGCTTACATCAGTGGTTATAACTGGCTGCGGTACGCAAAATACTGAGCAAACTAATACCGCTAGCGATTTTACTGCAAGCTATAATAGTATCAATAAAGAACAGCTTACCGAACATATTAAAGTACTTGCCTCAGATGAGTTTGAAGGCCGTGCACCATCGAGTAAAGGTGAAGAACTTACGCTTGATTATTTAACTAAGCAATTAACAGCTATTGGATTTAAACCAGGCAACGGTGATAGCTTTTTACAAGCTGTACCTATGGTATCTATCGAAGCGTCGCCAGAAATGACTTTATCGATTGGTGGTAAAGATTATCAATATGGTCACGATATGGTTATGGGTTCAAGCCGTATTAGCGATTTTGAGCAACTTAAAGATTCTGAACTAGTTTTTGTTGGCTATGGTGTTAATGCGCCTGAGTACCAATGGAATGATTATGAAGGACTGGACGTAAAAGGAAAAACGGTTGTTATTTTAGTGAACGACCCAGGTTTTGCGACTAAAGATCCTGCATTATTTAATGGCAACGCCATGACATATTACGGTCGTTGGACATATAAATATGAAGAAGCGAGTCGTCAAGGTGCTGAAGGTGCAATTATAATTCATGAAACTGCACCAGCATCATATGGTTGGTCAGTGGTTGAACATTCATGGACTGGGCCTCAATTTGGTTTTGTTCGTGAAGACCTTAATAAAGAGCGTGTTGCTGTTGAAGGTTGGGTGAATACCGACGTAGCGAAAGAGTTATTTGCAAATGCAGGCTTAAACTTTGAACAAGCAAAAGCAAAGGCTGCTAAAGGTAGCTACCATGTTGACATGGGAGACTTAACGGCTTCTGTTACTGTGAAAAATACTGTTAAAAAATCAACATCATATAACTTTATTGCTACCTTACCTGGTAGTGTAAAACCTGATGAGCATATTCTTTATACGGCACATTGGGATCATTTAGGTAAAGATAGCAGTAAAGATGGCGACCAAATTTATAATGGCGCCGTTGATAATGCATCAGGTACTGCAGCTCTAATTGAAGTGGCTGAAGCATTTTCGAAATTACCTGTAGCACCTGAACGTTCAATTACTATTATGGCAGTAACAGCAGAAGAGCAAGGCTTATTAGGCTCTAAATTTTATGCTGCAAACCCTGTGATCCCTGCAGCTAAAACTGTTGCTAATATTAATATGGATGCATTAAACGTTAATGGCCGTAGTAAAGATGTTTCTGTCTATGGTTTAGGTCAGTCACAACTTGATGAATACTTAACAGTTGCAGCTAAAAAGCAAGGTCGCATTATTTCAGGTGATCCTCGTCCGGCAGCAGGTATTTACTATCGTTCAGATCATTTCGCCTTTGCTAATATCGGTATCCCAGCTCTTTATGCTAAAAGTGGTCCAGAGCCTGTTGATGCCGCTACTAAAGCCTTACGTGAAGTATTGAATCCTATTTTAGCTAAGTGTTATCACAATGCCTGTGATGAATATAATGAACAATGGGATCTTTCTGGTGCGGTTGAAGATATGCAAGCTTTCTTTGAAATTGGCTATGAGCTATCTAACGAAGGTGTTTGGCCGAAATGGAGCAAAACGTCAGAGTTTAAACGCTAGTTATATTATTACTGTCGAAGGTTAGCCACTAACTAGTTAGTGCTTATCTAAGACATAGTTATAAATGTTCAAAGCAGCAATTGTTTAATTGCTGCTTTTTTGCTTCTAGAGGTAAAAGCTATTAATAACAAGAGTAGGTAGGGCATATATTAGATGTATAAAGTGATGTGAGATAGGTAAATCTCTATTTACTAGGGAGCATAGTCCTTTGCTCTACTGACTGAATTACCTCGCATTATTGTGGGTGATTTTTACTAAATTTTAAACGAAAAAACCTGCTAAAAAGCAGGTTTCTTAATGTGGCTCCTCAACCTGGACTTGAA
>CAJXPP010000369.1 GCA_913058195.1 uncultured Gammaproteobacteria bacterium
CCTGGAAAATTCCCGTTCATTAATCCCCCACCAGATAAAATGATTAATGATGGTTTTCGCTTATTAGAAGAATTAGGTGCCGTAGATAAAAAACGCATACTGACTGAAACTGGTCGTCAATTGGCAAAATTGCCGATTGATCCTCGTATTGCTCGTATGGTGATAAACGCACAACAACGTAATTGCTTAACTGAAGTATTGATTATAGCCAGTGCATTGAGTATTCAAGATCCTCGTGAACGGCCTATGGATAAACAACAAGCGGCCGATGAAGCACATAATAAATACAAAGATGAGCGATCTGATTTTATTGCCTTTTTAAAGCTCTGGGATCTGTATCACGATCGAAAGAAACATCTAAGTCAAAATAAGCTGCGTAAATACTGTAAAGAAAACTTCTTATCTTTTTTACGACTTCGTGAATGGCATGACATTCATACTCAGTTGCACGTACAAGTCACTCAAATGGGCTTAAAGGCCAATCAAGTTCCAGCTGAGTATCAAGAAATACACCAAGCTCTACTATCCGGGCTGCTCAGCAATATTGCCGTTAAAACAGACAAAACAGAATACACCGGCACACGTAATCTAAAACTTAAAATATTCCCCGGTTCAGCCTTACATAAAAAAGGCCCGAAATGGATTATGGCGGCTGAGTTAGTTGAAACAGGCCGTTTATATGCACGAATTGTTGCCAAAATAGAGCCAGAATGGATTGAACCTGTTGCAGGTGATTTGGTGCGTAAGCAATATTCTGACCCTCACTGGGAAAAGAAACCCTCACAAGTGGTCGCATTTGAACAAGTTTCCTTATACGGTTTACCGGTTGTACCACGGCGGCGTATACACTTTGGCCCTATTGACCCCGTCATGTCTCATGAAATATTTATTCGTGATGCCTTAGTTCAAGGTGATTGGTTCTGTCGTGGGCCTTTCTTTGACCATAACCTCGACTTAATCAAAAGTATTGAGCAGCTTGAACAAAAATCTCGCCGTCGCGATGTTTTGGTTGATGATGAAGTGTTATTTGAATTTTATAAACAACGCATCCCGGATCATATCGTTAATGGTGCTGGATTTGAAAAGTGGCGGAAGAAGGTTGAAAAAGACTCCCCTAAACTGTTGTTCTTAAGTCGTGATGAATTAATGAAACATCAGGCAGATCATGTCACCGATGATTCCTTTCCCGATCAAATGTTGGTCAACCTTGTTCCATTATCACTGGAATATCATTTTGAACCAGGCAAACAACATGATGGAGTTACCCAATCCATTCCTCTATCGCTGCTAAACCAAACCAATGCTGATCGTTATGAGTGGCTTGTCCCTGGCTTATTACGTGATAAAGTCATTTTCCTGATTAAAAGCTTACCAAAATCACAACGCCGTAACTTTATACCTGTGCCTAATTTCGCCGATAGTTGTTTAAATAATATGTCGCCAGAAATGGGCCCATTATTACCTGTTTTAAGCGAACAGTTACGTAAACAAACTGGCGTTAGCATTGCTTTATCTGACTGGAATCTCAGCGACTTACCTAATTATTTACAAATGAACTTTCGTTTATTAGATGAAGAAGGCAATTTACTCGAAGAAAGCCGCGACTTAAATCATTTAAAACAACAATGGGCGACGGAAGCAGCAGCTAGTTTTAGGCAAATGCCTGACAGTGAGTTTGAACAACAAGGTTTAACATCATGGTCATTTGATGAACTGCCAGAAAGTATTACTCTAGAACAAAATGGCCTTGAGATGACTGCCTACCCCGCGCTAGTTGATAAAGGAGAATCCGTTGATTTAACATTGATGGATACACAAGCCCAAGCAGCAGAATTTACTGCAAAAGGCTTACGCCGTTTATTTATGCTGGCACAAGCTGATTCGGTTAAGTATTTACGCAAACACTTACCAGATATTCAAAAAATGTGTCTTCACTATACCAATGTTCCTCCTGCTCCTTTTAGTGAGACACAACAAGACACTAAAATAACACCTAGTGAACAACTCAAAACCGATTTAATTTACGTCGCTTTTGATCCTGTCTCTTATACACATCTCCGAGCCCACGAGACTAGGCATGATCTC
>CAJXPP010000370.1 GCA_913058195.1 uncultured Gammaproteobacteria bacterium
CCTTCATGGTTTGACCAATGCGAATAGGTTTAAACACATCACTATTGAAGATTAAGCCAATTGTCGCGCCATCGACTACTGCTTTATAACCTAAATCAGTACGACCACAAACCAACAACTCAACCTGTTGCTGTTCTTTATAATATGGAGACGTTTCTGCTAGAAATTTATCTAATTTACTACTGGCAGCAATACGTTCTGATGCGGGGTCAATATAAGGATAAACCACATACGATTGACCTACTTGCATCGGTACTTGCTGTTCGCCAAACGGTACTAATAAATCTTTCGGTAAACCCCAATCAAGAAAAGCGCCAATACGATTAACTTCAATCACATTAAGATAAGCACATTCGCCAACCTGCGCTTTTGGCGTTTCAGTCGTGGCAATCACCATATCTTCTGAATCTAAATAAACAAATACTTCTAAAGCATCACCTACGGAACAGCCTTCAGGTACATAGCGTCGAGGCAATAGGATTTCTTCGCCATCACCGCCATCTAAATAGATACCAAAATCTAATTTTTTAAGGACAGTTAACGTATTTAATTTGCCAAGTTCAGCCATGAGTGTCTCGATATAAGTTTGTTGATTAATGTAGATTTTACCGTATTCGCTCACTGTCGATACTAATGATTCTAAATGCCTCATTTTATAAGTCATCAACAACATCAAATACCCCGTCCAGACTCGGGTATAATTATCGTCACTTACTCACATAAAACAGAGAACAAATATGCCAAAAGCCAGTGATTTGAAACGTGGAATAGTTGTCGAAGTAAACGACCAACCGTATTCAGTAAAAGAAATCGAAGTGCGTAACCCTTCATCTCGTGGCGCATCGACCTTATACAAAATTCGCTTTAATCATCTTAAAACCAAACAAAAATTAGATGAAACATTAAAGGGTGATGACTTCTTAAAAGAAGTCGATTGTGAAAAGAAAGTGCTGCAATTTTCTTATAAAGATGATGATGGTTATACCTTCATGAGCTTAGAGGATTACGAGCAATACACCATCAATGCCGAAGATATTGAAGATGAAAAACTGTATCTTGCTGAAGGCCTTGAAGGCGTAGTCGCCATCTTGCTCGAAGGCACTTTAGTGGCTATCGAATTACCTGCAGCAGTAGCAATGGAAATCACCGACACAGCACCTGGTATTAAAGGCGCTTCAGCTACAGCGCGTACTAAACCTGCCCTATTTGCTACCGGCTTAGAAATTCAAGTTCCAGAATATGTTGAACTGGGTGAAATCATTAAAGTGAATACCGTTTCTGGCAAATTTATGTCTCGTGCATAAACTAGAAGTTCACGCTAATGCTCCCTCAAATTAAACGTCATTTATTAATGGGTTTAGGCTGGCTATGTGTCATCCTAGGCGCCATTGGTGCAGTGTTACCTTTATTACCCACCACCCCATTTCTTATACTCGCACTCGCCTGTTTTTCTAAAAGCTCGCCCCGCTTTCACACCATGTTATTACACAATAAATGGTTCGGCCCCACCCTAGCGCAATGGGAAGCCAAACATACCGTCCAACGTAAAGTAAAACATAAAGCAATGGCATTAATTATTGCCACCTTCGGTATTTCAATTTGGATATTATCAGGGCGAATTGAATTACAATTGATGTTAGTGTGTTTATGTCTGATTGTTTTGGCATTTGTTTGGCGCTTGAAAGAAGCAGAAAAACCTTAAGCTATTAACACTAGGTTTTTCAAATACCCATTCTCTAAGGAATACGTGACTGTTCATAATTCCCCCTGCCACCCTACGTTCATATCGATTCGCACTACTATTGCTATTCAGAACTAGAGACTTAGGCCTGCTTTCGATGCTTTTTGCAATAAACCCAGTAAATTGATATCTGGTGCTTTCATTTTTTTTAATCATGCACTCCTCTGAATTGACATCACTTTTTCCTATTAGCGGGCTTCATTAAAGACTAACTTGAAGTTATGAGTTTGAAGTTGTGGGCTTGATGCTGTTGTTATCGAAAGCTGTCTACCAAGCAACCGAGCCGACTCGTCTTCTGCCCGCCCCAGTTCATCCAAACCTTGAGTTAGCATTCCCCATAACAG
>CAJXPP010000371.1 GCA_913058195.1 uncultured Gammaproteobacteria bacterium
TCTACACAGAGTAGATCGTCGGCAGCGTCAGATGTGTATAAGAGACAGACTGAAGCCTTAGCTGAATTTGGTATTGAGCTACAGCCACAAAATGATAATGTATTGATTAAGCAGATCCCATCTTTACTAGCACAATCAGATTTAAAACAGCTTATTCGTGCAATTGTAGGGCAACTTGCAACTGCCGATACAGATTTGGAACCACTACTTATTCAGCAACTAATGCCTGTTACGATAAACTCTATCGATCAAGCCAATAAACTCATAACTCAACTTAATGACGTTAATATTGAAGCCAAATGGTGTGTAAAACTTGATCAACAAAGCCTTGATGGCTTATTCTCCAGAGACGACTCTTTATAGTGGATTAAGATTTATGGCTAAGTCAGCACCATCGCTCATTCCTGCATTCCTTGCCTTATTTATTGTGATCGTATTTGGTTATCTAATTTTTACCGATCTAGAGTCTTCTCGAACTGAACATACCCTTCCAGCAATTGAAATTATTGATCCTCCAGAACAGCTACCTTTAACAGTCATCGAAGATGAACAAGCCTCGATGGATAGTGAAGAAATTATTCAACAAGAAGCAGAATTATTTGTTGAACAACTGAGTCCAGTCACACCGTCCGCCATTGCCGTTAATGAAGGTAACGATCAATTTGTTCGCCATGACAGCTTGCTAACCTTACCTCATATAGAACAACGAACTACATCACTACCAGCATTGTTATCTGACTCAAGCTTAAGTGATGACACCCCTATTACACTCGATTTTATGACCAAGCAATATACTGTTACAACACTCGAACATCTTAGTAAAACAATCGAAGATCATACTGCCATAATTACAATAATTGATTCTAATGGCCAAACAATTAGCCAACCCTTAGCAGATATACTTAATCAACAGACTATAAAGATGACTGATGAGATAACATTGGTCGAGCTACATGCACATCATATTGAGACTACTTTTTCTGATCTTGCTGGGCTTGATATTGGCCCAGAACAATCACTCCTTGCTAGCATTACTCTAGGTGCTAACAACATTGCTTTAAGTGAACTTATCCCAGCGAATGCTCGTAATAGTAACGCTCTATACTATATTCACCGAGTGACCAATAAAGATGCACAGGGCTTATGGGGCATTATTCAAGCAGGCCTAATAAATAAGTTTCGACAGGGCTTACAAATTAAAGGCCTTAAGAAAAATAAAGAACTGGCTCAGGCGATAATCCCTGCCGATGCCGATGAGAAGTTACCTTCAGGTATGAGTTCTTTTCTAGGAAAGATCCTCGATAACAAAGTAGATAATAGTTATATCTATAATTTCCATACAAGTGTTATGGGCAGAAATGCCAACCTTGTCCATCCAGGTCAGCAAGTTATCTTAATTGAATTCTCAGCTGATGAACTGACAAGTATTTATCAGTTTTTCTCTGACAAACGTAATCAAGGCATAGAAACTTTCGCCATTACTAACTGATGCTTGATCTACTCTTTCTACTTATCGTCATCATAATCATTGCCGCAGCATTTATTGTTGCCAATAAAAGTGATGACACATAGCTTAAAGGTAGCTCGCACTATTTAACAAACCTTCCGTATCGCAGCATAATACTCGGCAATACCAATAAGTTCAGTATGGTCGATGAAATCAAACCGCCAATAATTATACTGGCCATTGGTCCCATTATTTCACGGCCCGGACTATCTGAGTTCATTGCTATCGGTAACATTGCCAAAGCCGTTACTAAGGCAGTAATTAAAATGGAAGGTAATCGCTCTTTTGCACCGCGAATTGCCGTTTCTGCATTCCAAGGAAGTCCCTCTTCGACCACTAAATATTGAAAATGGGAAACGAGCATAATTGAGTTTCGCAACGTTATACCAAACAGGGTGATAAACCCGACTAATGAGCCAATTGATAACACGCCATTTGTTAATAACACCGCAATGACCCCTCCCACTAATGAAAACGGCAAATTAACCAATACCAAAGACATATTTCGCACACTGTTCAAAGCAATATCTGTCTCTTATACACATCTCCGAGCCCACGAGACTAGGCATGATCTC
>CAJXPP010000372.1 GCA_913058195.1 uncultured Gammaproteobacteria bacterium
TCTCGTGGGCTCGGAGATGTGTATAAGAGACAGGGAATAAGACCTAGACAAGAATTAGAAGAAGTTCTTAAGCTTAAATTTACTAAAAATGTGGTAAAAGAGGAATCAAGCTACAGTGACCATCCCAATGCAGAGCATCATGCACAGAAAAGGCAGAAAGTTTTAGAAGCTGCTCTAGCAATTCTGGCAAATTATCCAGAGCAATGCATGGATAAAGGTAAAGTTTCAGGTACCGTTATTGCTAGAATAATGGAAGAAAAAAGCCCTCTTTGGTTTAAGAATGATGATATTCCTCTATCAGCTAGAAAAGTTAGAGATTTAATCAATCAGGCACTAAAATTACCTGATGCTTGATTGCATGTATTGGGTGCTCAAGTAGTGGCTGCAGATAGCCTAATTGTTATGTGATGATAAGTAACTTTTCTATTTTTTTAAGGCTGTCAGCTCAAGATTTGAAATAAATTCTTCAGCTAATGCATCAAAATTCTCGATGAAGTCTCCTGCTCTAGAGCGCTGAGACAGGACAATTGTCACAGCGATATTATTGTTGTCAGGATGCTGGAATGTCACACCGAAGTCTTCAACTTGATAGTAAGCAGAGCCAAAGTGGGTTACACCAAAATCTTTGTATTTAGAATGAAAACGAACCCCGAGCGTACCCTTTTCTGTGGAAGGAATTTTTTCATTTACGGTATAACGATAACGTAGCTTTTGTTGGGGGCTTTTCGAACCTTGCTGCCATAATAATTCAACAAACTCTTCTTCCGAATTAAGATCTGGTAATGGACTGAGTTGAACTCTTCCTGTAAAAAACTGACCATTAAGACTGGGCTTGAAAAACTCAATGGATTCATTGCTTTTTTGCACAAAATACCAACCGTTTTCTTGTGGTGGCAACACAGTGATGCCACTGGCTTCTAATCTATCATTTTGATTAACTATTTCTGTCAGATTGCCATAAACTGGAATATTGCCGAATGTTGATTTTTGATAAAACTCTAGGCCTGTAGAATCGTGTATTTCTGCTATTTTCCCTACTGCATCATTAATACAGTTTTCAACAACACCTCGTACAGCGAAATCATAATTGTAGACTTTATGGTAGCCACTATATGGGTATTCATGATGGACTGAAAATGTAGTGTCTTGATACTTTGCAGTAATTGTACATTCGACATGGTCTTGAGCATCTGAGTTATGCCAAGCACTACCACTGTTACAAGAGTTTGGGCAATAGTTAGTTAGGTGAAACGCAATTAGGTTAATCGAATTTGGTAGTACTTTTGAGCTGTAGTTATTGTTGAGGCTTATATCAAAGGTTAATACTGGAGAAGGATTAAGGCCACTTTCTAATATAGGTTTTGAAGCGCCAAAAAAATCTAGTAAGTTTGAACCTTCTCGGTTATCAACAATATATTTCAGTTCTTGGTATGTTTCGCCTTGTGTTTTTAGTTTAACTGGTTGTGAGATACAGCCATTGATTAACAGGGTGACGATAAGCGTTATTAACAGTCTAAATGACATTTTTCTTCCTTGAAGTATCAAGCCAATATATTTTTAATATGAGCATTCTTTTGGCTCGTAAACGACGATTTACTCATAGGTTTTCGAGTAGACCTGAAACCGACAGTAATTAATTTGAAAATAAACCTGTCTATCTTGCGATATTTATAGGTAGTGAGGCTAACTTCGCTTTGATAAACCTAAGTTAACAGTTTAGCTTGTAGAACACGTTTCGTCTCCGTTAAGCCACCTAACAACATCGTCTGAGTACCCATTTTTAGTACATAGGAAATCACATTCTCCTTCTGATAATATGACTGTAGATTTCTTTTCGCCGCTATCTAGTAACGAGGCGCTAAACATAGGTTTCATTACTCCCAAATCTGGTGCCGCCCGATTTGCTGTTATCCCATAGTTTGAGTAACGAATTTCAATTGCATCGCCCCACGGTGAATATTCACGCGCCCAACACTGCTTAGCCAAGCCCGCAAGCTTAAGAATAACCTTGTCATAGTCCCTGTCTCTTATACACATCTCCGAGCCCACGAGACTAGGCATGATCTCGT
>CAJXPP010000373.1 GCA_913058195.1 uncultured Gammaproteobacteria bacterium
GCTCGGAGATGTGTATAAGAGACAGGGATAGATAAATATGATGATTATAAATTTTATTAACAACACTGAAGAAAACTCGACATTACCGATTAGACTACTGTTTGTCGCATTATTAAGTTTCGTTTTATCAGCACCTGCTTATGCAGGTGGTTCTCACGGTGGGCATTCTAGTAGATCAGAGAACTCCTATAAAAAGCCTGCTAAACAAGTGTATTCTGAAAAGTATACGCGTCACGCTGAAGGGCATGATAAAGATGAAAGTCCTGTAGGGCGGCCTGCTGCTCAGCAAGAGGCGACAATGTTAATAAACGTAGCTGCATTCGATACGATGCGTTATGCGTTTTCACCAGCACCATATATAAAACCGGGTGATGTTGTGAAGTTTGTTATTACCAACAAAGGGGGAATTCCTCATGAGTTTTCCATTGGTGATGAGCAAGAACAAGCCAAACACCGTGAAATGATGCAGAAAATGCCCAAAATGGTTCATCAAGATGCCAGCACCGTAACAATAGAGCCGGGTAAGACAGAAGTTCTTACGTGGAAGTTTAATACAGCAGGAGTTGTGATTGCATGTAATATTCCAGGACATTTTGAGGCAGGGATGTTTAAAAATATAACCTTAAATTAATGAAATTGGCCCAGTACACATGTGCTGGGCTATTCATCTAAAACGTGTTCGGCTTTTAAAATTGACAAGGAGTTAAGACAATGGTCATTGAAGACATAATGACAGGCACTATTAAAACTCTTGAGCAAGTAATGAGAAAAGCAGGCGGCGATATTTACCCATTGTTGATAATGCCGCTCAGTGTGTCGGTACGTTGAGCACTCTTGACTTGGTTCGACTTCATAATCTTGAACGTTCGATATCTAATGAGCTGCAGGCATAGTTGATCTGTTCCGAGCCCGTTATAGAAATTGGGCCTTACCAATCGGTTATAAAAGCCATCAAATTAATGGCCATTAAAAATGGCTCTTCACCTAGTAGTTATAAAAGATGACGGTGTGATTGGTGTTGTTTAATCCGTGGATATTTTAGAAAAATACCTATTAACTCTAAAGATTTGATGTGGTTTATAAATTAAAGGTACATGCAACAAATCCTTAGATACCGACATAAGGTTTTTGCGAAATCTCAAATGATCATTTCAATGACTGAAAAACATGAAAACAACTACCAACCATTATTAGAGGATTTTTAATTGCTCAAAACTTCATTGGTTGCTACCACGGCTATGCTACTTTGGGCTATTTGTTATCCATTAATTACCTTAAGCCTACCTTACGCACCTATCATGCTAACAGCCTTTCTGAGAGCGGCCTTAGCCGGAATGATTCTTATTGTTTTAGCGAAGCTTCTGGGAAGAAGTATGCCAAAGGGACTAACGGTATGGATACATATCATCGTCATTGGCCTTACAGCAACAAGCATTGGGTTCTGGGGTATGTTCTATGCAGGTAGTTTGATTTCACCGGGGCTAGCCACAGTAATCACCAACACTCAGCCAATGATAGCTGCTGTATTCGGTTGGTATTTCCTTGACGAACGCCTTAGTAAGACATCCGCAGTTGGTATTATCGCTGGTTTTATCGGCATTCTAATCATCAGCGTAGAGACCGTTTTAGTCGAAAACAGCCAGATGATTGTCGGTATCCTCTATATTCTTATAGCTGCAACAGGAGTAGCTATCAGTAATGTTCTCCTTAAGAAACTTTCGAATAAAGCCGACATCTTATACACAGTAGGGTTTCAGTTATTAATTGGCGCTATACCACTTGGCTTACTAACTGTTAACTTGCCCGACAATTACCAAATCCCACTTAACTTGAGCTATTTATCGGTTCTACTGGCTCTTGCGCTCCTTGGGACTGCTTTACCGTATATCTTATGGTTCTGGTTAATGGATAAAGCTCCTTTATATAAGTTAAATGTATTTAGCTTCTTAACTCCTATATTTGGCCTTATACTTGGCTCGGTATATTTTTCCGAATCACTGTCGCTGTATCAATGGGGTGGCGTATTTATAATCTGTCTCTTATACACATCTGACGCTGCCGACGATC
>CAJXPP010000374.1 GCA_913058195.1 uncultured Gammaproteobacteria bacterium
GTTGGTCTCTCTTCAGCAGTGGTCAAAAATCAGATTAAATATTATCAAGACAGTTATGATCGTCAAGTTTATTTTGTCGAACCAAGCGGTCAAATCACACTCAGCGATGAAAACCTTCACACACACTCAAATATCCATCAAACTGAAGGGCTTGCCAGTATTTCTGAACAAGTTTTAAGTTCGCCAAATGGCTCATATACTTACACTCGGCAAGGGAAGGAAGTCTTTTTAAATGCACGTTTTGTTCCTGAGCTGGGTTGGTACCTTTTAGTTGAGCAAATAGGAAGACCTGAATCACATATTCAAAAAACATTATGGGTTAATTTATTTGTCAGCCTGGTCATTACAGTTATTGTGCTCATTCTTGCTCATTTAACTGTTCAAAAATATCAGCGCCGTTTAATAACAATGGCAACGACAGACAAGTTGACTGGCTTACATAATCGTCACGCTTTTGATGTTACGTTTAAACAATCTATAAAAGTCACCTCTCGTGATAAACAGCCGTTAAGTATTGTATTAATTGATATTGACCACTTTAAAAATATCAATGACAATTATGGGCATCTAGGAGGCGATAAAGTGTTATGTAAACTCGCTAATATTCTAACTCACAGCATGCGTGAATCGGATTTCTTATGCAGGTGGGGAGGCGAAGAATTTATAATGCTATTGCCTAAATGTAACTTAGAGCAAGCAGCAGCATTAGCTGAAAAGACCCGCTCTGTTATTAATAGTGATTCTACCCTAATTAAAGATGAGAATATCAATATTTCAGCTAGTTTTGGTGTCAGTCAATATCTCATTGGTGAAACCAGAGAACAGTTTATTAAGCGTGTCGATTCAGCTCTTTATAGAGCAAAAATTCATGGTCGTAACCGTGTTGAACAGGCATAATAATCAAACTAACGTTATATTAAGGCTCACATAATGACAGATAAATTAGTTAAAACTGACTCACAATGGCGCGATCAACTTAATGATGAACAATATCGAGTAACTCGTAACGCTGGCACTGAATCGCCGTTTACAGGGCAATATGTCACTCACAATCAAGATGGCACTTATATATGTATTTGTTGTGAGCAACCTTTATTTTCATCTAATGCTAAATTTGACTCCGGCTGTGGCTGGCCTAGTTTTTCGAATCTAATCGAACACGGCTTAGCAACTCATCATCAAGACCTAGGTCTTGGTATGGATAGAACTGAAGTACGTTGTCAGCATTGTGATGCACATTTAGGCCATGTATTTGATGATGGCCCAGCACCTACAGGTTTGCGCTATTGCATTAACTCGGCTGCCCTTGATTTTGACGAAAAATAAACCGTGGTTTGTTTATATCATTGAGGCAGAAAACGGTCATTTATATACTGGAATTACCACTGACTTAGAACGTCGGTTTAGTGAACATAAAAATAAACTGAAAGGCGCTAGGTTTTTCCACACAAGTTCTGCTAAACAAATTGTTTATCATGAACCTCAAGCTGATCGCAGTAGTGCATCAAAGCGTGAAGCCGCAATAAAGAAACTCTCACGGCAAGCGAAAATCAAGCTTATCGAAAATCAGTAAGTTCATGTATAATGGTGGGTTTTTGAAAACTTCCATACATACAGGAACACGATCTTGCTTACTACTGCAAATATCACCATGCAATTCGGGGCTAAGCCTCTATTTGAAAATGTCTCCGTCAAATTTGGCGATGGCAACCGCTACGGCCTAATCGGCGCCAATGGCTGTGGTAAATCCACCAGCATACGTATGCTAACTGGCTTACTAACACCCACAGAGGGCTCCATTCAAGTATTAGGCATGTCGATACCCAAACAAGCCGAAGCACTCAGGTTACGAATAGGCTATATGACCCAGAAGTTCTCCCTCTATGAGGATTTAACCGTCAAGGAAAACCTAGAGTTTATCGCCCAGATCTACTGCCTGAGTCCCAATGACAGTCGTAGCAAAATATCTAAGTTGATCAGCACCTATAACTTGCTCAAACAGCAACATCAGTTTGCAGGCACCTTAAGCGGAGGACAAAAACAGCGACTATCACTGGCC
>CAJXPP010000375.1 GCA_913058195.1 uncultured Gammaproteobacteria bacterium
AAATACAAAAGAACTTAAGCTTGAAAATGCAGGCTTATCACTTAATGAACGAGGCTTAATTAGCGTAGATGACAAACTATGTACAGAAGTCGCTAATATCTATGCTGCTGGTGATGTGATTGGTCCCCCTTCATTAGCGTCAGCATCGATGGAGCAGGGACGTCGCGCAGCTTGTAATGCTTTAGACGTTCCAATTGGTAGTATGAGTCAATTAATTCCAGCGGGTATTTACTCCATTCCTGAACTCTCTTCTATTGGATTGACTGAAATACAGGCGAGAGAAAAATTTGGTAATATTTTGGTTGGAACAGCTCAATTTGAAGAAGTTGCCCGAGGCCAAATTTCAGGTAATACTGAAGGTATGTTAAAAATTGTTGCTGATGCCCAGGGTAAGAAGATTTTAGGTGTAATGCTGGTGGGTGAAGGTTCAACTGAAGTAGTTCATATTGGTCAAATGGCTATGCTAGCGGATCAAGATGTTGATATTTTTGTTGAAAGCACATTTAACTTTCCAACACTAGCAGAAGCCTATCGTATTGCAGCTTTAGAAATATTAGCAAAACGCTCATAAAGAAATAGTAATGAAAACGATATTAATCACAGGTGCTACATCAGGTTTTGGTGAAGCAATAGCCCGCTTATTTGCCAAAAATGACTGGCAGTTGATACTGACTGGTCGACGCCAACAGCGTTTAGATAGTCTGCAACAAGAATTAGGTGGGCCAGACAAAGTCCATACTTGTTGTTTTGATATTAGCGATAGAAAAGCTGTTGAACACGCGGTAGACAGTTTACCGAGACAGTTTAGTGATATAGATGTATTGGTGAATAATGCAGGGCTTGCATTAGGCCTAGAGCCTGCTGATAAAACCGATCTAGATGATTGGGACAAGATGGTGGATACCAATATCAAAGGTCTAATGTATTGCACTCATAAACTGCTTCCTAAAATGCGAGAACGAAAGCAAGGTTATATTCTTAATATAGGCTCTATCGCTGGTAACTGGCCTTATCCTGGGGGCAATGTGTACTGTGCGAGTAAAGCCTTTGTTAAGCAGTTTTCTTTAGCGTTGAGAACAGACTTATTAGGTTCTGCAATTCGAGTGACAAATATTGAACCGGGTAATGCTGAAACTGAGTTTTCGAACGTTCGCTTTAAGGCTGATGAGCAACGGGCAGATAAGGTATATCAAGGTACAGTTGCATTAACAGCCCAAGATATTGCTGATACTATTTGGTGGTTAGTCAATACGCCAAAGCATGTAAATGTCACTACAATGGAAATAATGCCAACAGAGCAAGCGAATGGGCCGTTAGCTGTCTATCGAGGCTAAGAGAATAGTGATTTTCATCCATTATTAAATTCTAACTGAATTAATCAGTCATCCATGTAACAGCATTAGGATGTGTTTGTTGTTGATCAAGAAATTTAAGCCCTTTTACACAGCGAATAATAAACCAGAGCCCAGTGGCTATTAATAATGGCCAGCCGATTATAATCAAAGTGAGTAAGCTACTAATAGTGCTGAACAGTAAACCTATCCAAAAAGTACGGATTTGGAATCGGTAGTGGCTTTGTAGCCATTCCTCACTATCATCCATGTTGATATAGGCCATTACTAAACCAATAATAGTCAAGATCGGCATCACGATGCCAACGAGATATAAAATATAAACTATTTTAGTTGTAGCCGCTTTTGAAGATGATGCTGACATAGTTAAGTTAGGTCCCATTTCAATGTGTTTATTACTGTAACAAAATTTAAGCTCTATTTAATATTAGTTTGATGATTAACGCAGAGCTTAAAGCTCGATGATAAAACCGATTTAGATGATTGGGAACAGATGCTGGATACCAATATCAAAGGTCTGATGTATTGCACTCATAAACTCTTCTTAAAACGTGAGAACGAAAGCAAGCTTATGTTCATAGAAAGCGAGTTTTCGGACTACGGTATGACTATGAGCAGTGAATTAAGCTGGTTAGATTGGGCATATTTTAAAGAATAGTCAGCTCATAAATCATTTTTATCAAAGGTCAAAGAGAGAAAATA
>CAJXPP010000376.1 GCA_913058195.1 uncultured Gammaproteobacteria bacterium
GTCGGCAGCGTCAGATGTGTATAAGAGACAGAAACCATTGTATGGTGACGGCATGACGATCCTTTAAACCAGCATAGCCAACGGCTACTTGCGGTACACCTGAAAATTTTGCCAACTCCCCTGCAAGCCAATCAGTATTGATGCCACGCTTTTGAATTTTTAACCATACATGACCTCCTGTTCCATCAGCAACGAAGGGTAGTTTTTCTTCAACATTAAAATAATCAGCCTGACTGCGAATATCAGCTGAACACTTTACTGCATCAGAATTTACACGAGCAAGTTTGGCAAAATCGTAGTGTTTCAAATTAATTTTTCTTCACTAATAAAACAACAGAGTAAGCAGCAATTCCTTCTTTACGGCCTACAAAGCCGAGCTTTTCAGTTGTAGTTGCTTTGATATTTACGGCATCAACATTAATAGCAAGATCATCTGCTAATAGCTCTTTCATTAATGGAATATACGGTGCCATTTTTGGCGCTTCGGCAACCACGGTGCTATCAATATTATTAATTTCCCAGCCACGTTGATCTAAGTCGAGCACTACACGCCTCAATAAAATACGGCTATCTATACCTTTAAAATCATCATCCGTATCTGGAAAATGGTGTCCAATATCCCATAAACCTGCAGCACCCAATAATGCATCACACAAAGCGTGAATAAGCACATCGCCGTCAGAGTGTGCCATTAAGCCTTGATGATAGGGAACCGTTACTCCACCAATAATAAGTGGTGAATCTCCGCCAAACTTATGTACATCATAGCCATGACCAATTCTCATCAAACATCCCCGCTCTGTTGTTTTAAAAACAAACTTGCCAGAGCCAAATCCTGTGGCACAGTAATTTTAATATTATCAGCATGACCTTCAACCATCATGGGTTGTAAGCCTACTAACTCCATTGCACTGGCATCATCAGTCACAATAAATTTGTTTGATTTTGCAGTCTGTAAAGCAAGCATTAAACCTTGTAAACGAAACATTTGTGGTGTTGATGCTCGCCATAATCCCTGTCTATCGACTGTGTCGACTATACCATTGCTATTATCGACTCGTTTGACGGTATCAGTAACTGGCACACCTAATATGCCACCGACATGATGCCCAGATAACTGGTCTAACATCGCATCAATGTCTTGATGACGCAAACATGGTCGTGCGGCATCATGTACCAGTACCCATGGATTATCATCTACCAGTTGATTTAGATGAGTTAATGCATTTAGAACTGAATCAGCGCGTTCGTCACCGCCTGTAATAGTATGAATCTCAGCTTGTTTTGATACAGAAAGCTTAGACCACCAAGGATCGCTTTCAGCAAGAGCAACGACAACTCCTTGTATACCAGGATGTGAAGCTAAACGTTGTAAAGTATGCTCAATAACACAACAACCATCTAGATCTAGATATTGTTTTGGTTTGTCAGCACTCATGCGAGAACCAATGCCTGCAGCAGGGACAATAGCCCAAACAGTTTGATTATTACTCATCTGTATCATCAATTATTTGGAAAAAGGTTTCGCCTGGCTTAATCATTCCAAGTTCACTACGAGCTCGTTCTTCCAAAGCATCCAAACCACTTTTTAAATCATGCACTTCAGCAGCTAACACTTTATTTCGTTCTGATAAAATATCATTTTCTTGTTGCTGAAGAGAAACGGCTCGATGTATGTGAAGTACTGATGGTAAGCCATCATGACTAAACCAGAGTCGATATTGTAATAACAGCAATATCACAGTAAGTAAGATCATGATGGGCTTCATTTTAATCAGCGAATGTAAACGCCTTCAAACCAGGGTAAGTCGCTAACTCGCCTAACTCTGCTTCAATACGGATCAATTGATTGTATTTAGCAACACGGTCTGAACGTGATAATGAACCCGTTTTAATCTGGCCAGCAGATGTAGCTACAGCTAAATCTGCAATTGTAGTATCTTCAGTTTCACCGCTTCGGTGTGAAACAACAGCTGTATAACCTGCGTCTTTAGCCATCGTAATAGCTTCTAGAGTTTCGGTTAGAGTACCAATTTGATTCACTTTGATAA
>CAJXPP010000377.1 GCA_913058195.1 uncultured Gammaproteobacteria bacterium
TTTCTTTCGACTTCAATGGTAACAACTATTGCTATGGAAGCCTGTAGTGGCTCTCATTGGCTAGCAAGAAAGTGTCAAGAGTTTGGGCACAAAGTAAAGCTCATTCCCCCGCAATACGTTAAACCTTATGTAAAAACAAATAAGAATGACTTCATTGATGCTGATGCTATCGCGGAAGCTGCTGCTCGACCTACTATGCGTTTTGTGAGTGTAAAAACTGAATCATCTCAGGTTATCTCTGTGATTCAACGCATACGCTCAAGTTATGTAAAAGATAGAACTGCGTGCATGTCACGGATTGGAGCTACCTTATTAGAGTTTGGCATGAGTTTCCCTAAGTCTCACGCCAAAATGAAAGTATTATTCCAATGGCTAGCTGAGCATGGCGAGCCAATACCACCGATGTTGCTTTTAGAATTAAGAGACCACCATGACTACTACTTGAAACTTAATCAACTGATTTTGATACAAGAGAAAAAACTCAAAGAAATAGTTGACCATGACGAACGAGCTCAACTGCTCCAAACGATCCCAGGAGTGGGAACTCTAACAGCTAGTCGTTGTTTATCAGATATAAGCAGTGCTACTGATTTTAAGAATGGAAGAAATTTTGCGGCGTGGTTAGGACTAGTACCTCGCCAATACTCAACTGGAGGTAAGCCAATATTACTCGGCATAAGTAAACGAGGAAATAAAGGTTTACGAGAGCTATTCATTCACGGTGCAAGAGCTGTTCTTGTTAGGCCAGAAAAGGCCGTTGCCGTTTTTGGTAACTGGATATTAGAATTACTATCGAGAAAACATTTTAACGTTGTGGTGATCGCGTTAGCCAATAAATTAGCACGTATCGCCTGGTCGGTACTTTCAACCAAACAAGCATTCGAAGTTAGAGTGCAAGCCTGATTTGCAAATGATGATAAAGATGACACAACGGTTAGACCACTGGATTGAAGACCTGTGGGGCGATACAGCAACATAAGTAAGTATGCTTACTCGCTTTTGAGGACAATCTAGCGCGGATCTCATCGTGGAGCTGGGCCTAATATATTGGGTAACCAACAAAGACTCCGAATACATTAGCGCAAACCAACTACGTTATCGATATTATTACTTGCAATATTGAGGCGGACCATACATTCGCCCCCATTGCGAGTTAGAAACTTACAAATCAGTGGCCATAATGACTCAACCACAACAGTTTCGGATTACAGACTTAAACTAGCATCATTCAAGATTATCACGCTAGGTTTCGGGAAGAAAATGATGAATTGCTTCATTGGCATTGTCTTGAATTCTGTGGTCAGCAATATCTTCAAAGATGGTACTTTGGTCGACAATATCACCAGTCATTTTGGGATATTCACTCGCATAGAACCGCCCATTATCTAACGAACTATCATTTAGCCCTCTCACATAGCGTTTTGCACCCGTTTCGAGGGCATGATATTTACCAAACATTTTCATTAACGGCAAAGCTAAATATTTCATGATGATTTTAAAGAATAAAGGCGCATCACTCATTGCACTTCCTGTTGAAGCACCGGGGCTCATAGTAATGAATTTTAATTCAGGGTATTGACGTGCTGCTGAGGCCATCCAGAGCGCACCGATGTACTTAACATAACCATAGGTGCTCATAGGTTCAAACTTGTCTCCGAAGAAAGAACCATCGATTATTTTAATAAACTCATTAACCGAAGAGTCTTTGAGTTGAGGCCTATTCATTTTCATTAAAGGAACCCCTCTGGCAGCTTCTGAGCCAGCATAAAGAACGAATTTAGTTAGTTTGTCGACTTTGGCAAGCTCTTTGAGTAATAAAGTGTGACCCAATACGTTTGTTGCAAACATAAAGGTTACTCCATCCTTAGTAAGTTTCCCTGGTATTTTCCCTCCCATACCTCCTGCATTTAAAATCAAAGCTTCCACCGGCTCAGGAAGATTTGTAACAGCTTCTCTCACAGAGTCTAAATTTGAAACATCAATGAGTAGAATTTCAAACACGAATTTCCCCGTTAGTTTTTCAAGTTCTTCTTT
>CAJXPP010000378.1 GCA_913058195.1 uncultured Gammaproteobacteria bacterium
ATCTACACAGAGTAGATCGTCGGCAGCGTCAGATGTGTATAAGAGACAGATCGATGGTTATGCTTATAAAATGACGCGAAATCATTCGCCCTTCTAGAAGGCCTTGCTCGTGGTAAAACAGCTGTAACAGAAGGCTCCGCTTTTACTCAGAAAGCAGCAAAGATATTCACAGTATTAAACAACTTGAAACCGTCGCTGCGTCAGGATGCAAACAAATTATTATTTATTAATGCTATATTTTTTATCGCATTAATAAAGATAATATGCACATACTATGCGTTATGTAGATCGAGAAAAAACTTAGGCAATATTTATTAAACAAAAGGGCAGGTAAAACAGCTAACAAAAGCATTAAGTACGACGCCGCAAAGCGACGCGCGCTTATTGAAGATGTTACTGCACCCTGGACAGATCAATTAACTTATTCAGTATCAGCAACATTTTTAACACAGGTTAAACTACTCATGAACGAAAACACTTTCACCGATGACTCCGAGCACAAATTAAATCTGCGCAATCTAGAACTAAGCGACTATGGAGATCTTAAAGAAATAATGGAGCTGGTATACCCAGGCATGGGGGGTGCTTTACCAGAGAAAAAGTTTCGCTCCCAGATATCTACTTTCAGTGAAGGGCAAATCTGTATTGAAGACCATGGAAAAGTTATTGCCGTAGCATTTTCATTGATTGTGGATTATGACAAGTTTGGCGATCATCACACATACGATCAAATCACAGGGGATGCCTATCTAACAACCCACGACCCAAGTGGTGACGTGTTATACGGCGTTGAAGTGATTGTTCACCCTGACTATCAAGGTATGCGCCTGGGTAGAAGGCTCTATGAAGCTAGAAAAGACCTATGTCAGAATTTAAATCTTAAATCAATAGTGGCCGGTGGACGCATACCCAACTACCAAAAGCACGCTAAAGATATGTCACCTCAAAAATATATTGAGTTGGTAAAAAAGAAGAAAATATATGATCCCACTCTTACTTTTCAGCTATCAAATGATTTTGAGGCTAAGCGTATTCTTAATGATTATTACCCTGAAGACAAAGAATCCAAAGGTTATGCAACCCTTCTGGAGTGGACCAATCTATATTACGACGAACAAAAATCTCCCTTGTTTGGAGCGGTCAAAACATCTGCAAGAATAGGTTGCATTCAGTGGCAAATGAGGCCTTTAAAATCAGTGGAAGAACTTATTCAGCAGGTTGAGTTTTTTATTGATGCGCTATCTGAATATCAATGCGACCTGGCGCTTTTGCCTGAGCTTTTTAACGCTCCATTAATGGGAATAGAAACACATCAAAGCTCTTTTGATTCTATCAAAGCTTTAGCTGAATTTTCAGAAGAAATAACAGAAGCCATCTCACGTCTGGCCGTTACCTATAATATCAATATTATTGCCGGCTCCATGCCGGTCATTGAAAACAACCAGTTATACAACGTCTCTTATTTTTGCCGCCGAGATGGCACACTTGAGTCGCAATACAAAATCCACCCTACCCCATATGAAAAGCGCGCATGGATTATGCAGGGAGGCGACAAGCTGAATGTTTTTGAAACCGACTTTGGTAAAATTGGAATTTTAATTTGCTACGATGTCGAATTCCCTGAACTCGCACGGATACAGTCAGAAGAAGGGATGCAGCTATTATTTGTTCCGTTCTGGACCGATACCAAGAACGCTTATCTAAGAGTGCGTTGCTGCGCCCATGCCCGAGCTATAGAAAATGAATGCTATGTCATCATAGCGGGTAGTGTAGGTAATTTACCGAAAGTTGATGGGGCAGATATTCAATATGCTCAGTCTGCTGTTTTCTCACCCTCAGACTTCTCATTTCCCCATGATGCCATCATGGCTGAAACAACGCCAAATACAGAGATGACCTTAATTGTAGACCTTGATTTAGAGAAACTAAGTAAATTAAGAAATGAAGGGTCTGTAAGAAACTACCTTGACCGCCGTCGTGATTTATACCTGTCTCTTATACACATCTCCGAGCCCACGAGACTAGGCATGATCT
>CAJXPP010000379.1 GCA_913058195.1 uncultured Gammaproteobacteria bacterium
CGGAGATGTGTATAAGAGACAGACCCAATATTGTGATGGTGATGTGGATGGTGCACGAAAAGGGCTGCCAGAGTTTCAGGCTGTCTTTGATGATATGAATTATGCCTTAGCATTGTGTTATTAACACAGCCTTATATAATTTTACAAACATGATAAATTAGTCTGTAATAGAGCTATTTCATTCCACGCTGCTTTTTGATTAAGTCATAAGCTACCTGGATATCTTTTGCCTGTTCGGTAGCGACTGCGATCATATCTTCTGGTAAACCTTGGCCGATCAGCTTATCTGGATGGTACTGACTCATAAGTTTTCGATATGCATGTTTTATTTCTTTATCAGTATTTTCTTGGCTAACGCCCAATGCTTTGTATGCATCATCGATTGCTGATGATGAAGGTGGCGCACCAGAAGAAAAATGAGCTTGATTGAGTAGCATTTCTAGAAGGTGTTGGAACTCTATAGTGCTGTAGCCTAAGCGTGATGCAATTTTTCTTAGTAGATTTTCTTCTAAGCTGTCTAACTTGCCATCGGCAAGCGCCATGACGGTGAGATAGACTAATAATACTTGTTTTAAATTTGAAGTTTGACCACAGATGGACATAAAATTGTCTAGTGTAGGTTCAATATCAAAGTTTTCTGCACTGCCGCGTTTAAATTGCTTAATCGCTTGTTGACGATGTTCTTTAGTCATGCCCATTTTAAGAATGAACTGCTCGACGTGCGAGATTTCATCTTTAGAAATATGGCCATCGGCTTTTGCTAACTTCCCCATCAAAATAAAAACAGTTTCTAAGAAAACAGCTTTACGATGAGCATTACCAAGAGGGTTTATTCCACCGATACCTAAATCTTTGGCGCGATCAATACTGCTACCAATGAAGTAGCCAGCAAGAGCACCTAAAAAATTGAATAGGACAAAGCCGACTATGGCGCCAATAATTTTATACATAATATCTTAATTGTAAGTTTGTTTAAGGGGAAGTGAGTATTAGGCTTAGTCTAGTAATCCATCAATTCCAGTATCTAGCTCAAGCATTAGTGCTATATTTGCTTCAATATCTTTCGAGTCTAAACCAAGTTTTTGCCACTCATCAACGGGGAACTCATCTAATATTTCTCCTTTAGATTTCTCACTGTATGTAGATTGGCTAATATATCTAGCAACTGATATTGCACAGCCAGAAAGAGAAATATCATCGAAGCTAAGTGGTTCAGTAGAATTAACAATAGTCTCAATAAGTTCAACGGAAAATTGCCATTGACTGCACAGCTCAGCAGTGACTTGCTGACTGGTGAAGTCTAAATAATGATGTTCAGCAGCGATTCGTGATGCACCTCTTCTGATATCGAGATCAATTTTTTGAGCAATATCTGGCACACCTAAGTGTATAAGAACTGTGCCAAGGTTGTTAATTAAGCCAGCAGTGAAAATTAAGTCAGTATCATTAAGTTGACTCTGTTCTGCTATCCATTGAGCATAGGTAGCAGTTCTATAATTATCAAGCCAGAAATCATCAATATTAAGACCAGGTACATCGGATATGGCACTGACAAATCCAGACATAATAATGAGTTTTTTTAGTTCATCCATACCTAAAATGACAAGGGCTTGTTTGATTGAGCCAACTCGTCTTGGAAGCCCGTAATGAGCAGAATTAACTAAGCGTAATACTTTTATTGAAATGGCTTGTTCTTTCTCCACATTTTCAGCGATGGGAGCAAAGTCAATATTAGGATTATTAACTTGTTTGAGTAGTGTGCGGACAACTTCTGGTACTTTAGGCACATTGTCAATTTGGTCAAATAATTGATTCATATTGATCGACATGATGAATGAACTCCAAAATTACGTTTAATGATTATTTATCAGTACTACTTGATAGGCTCAGATAAAGCAAAATAGCACCCCAAGCACCTAAAATCCAGCTTAGTATCGGAACGCCTGCCAGCATAGTAGGTGCATAACCATCTAAGCCTTTAATTACCTGTCTCTTATACACATCTCCGAGCCCACGAGACTAGGCATGATCTC
>CAJXPP010000380.1 GCA_913058195.1 uncultured Gammaproteobacteria bacterium
TGCCTAGTCTCGTGGGCTCGGAGATGTGTATAAGAGACAGCATTCCATATTCATAATGTCTTGATGTACCATTTTTTTGAGACAATTGATACAAATATTGAGCTTGTGCAAAACCAAAGTTCCATGCTTCATTCGTGTACTCTATGTGAACCTTTAAGTTTGGGTTTAAATGGTCTCTTACATAAATAGCCATTTGTCTGAAGTAATTATCGTTGGCTAAATGAGGTACCAAAAGCCATGGAGATGTATTCATTTCATTCGATGATTGAATGATATCCTCTAATGACTCACCCTTTTTTGCTCCAAATGTAGTTCTTTTTTGCCTATCATTCCATTCAACTTCAGTTGAATGATTCGTCCGCTGTGCATCTAAGTACCTGACTACTCCAACACCACTCCATAGGTCTCTATATTTCTTTCTCGTTATGGTTTTATCGTAATCTTCTTCATTCGCTATTGGCACTATTCTAATATTACGTAAATAATTGGCTGAATTAGTTGATGTTTGCATCATTCCTACTCGCCCTTCCTGCTGGAGTTCAATTTCGATTCGTCCAGGTTCAGACTTAATCACTTTAGGCCGGCCTTTATACATGAAATCTAATTCACCTTCCCCATCGTATAAAACCACATACCGATTATCGTCAGCATTTCGTCCCCAGATATCATCAGTAAGAATGGTACGCGCGACATCAGAGCCAAGTGATTTTATATAACCGTTAGCATCGAGATCAAGTTCTGACTGAGCCCCCCAAGCAGTAGCCATTTTTGCAATATTTTTTAAGGGAAGTTCACTAGAGTAATAAATGAAACTTGCTGTGTTTATTCCAATATCATTTACTTTACAGGTGTCAATTATTTTTTCTGATAAATTACTCTCTGCATTTGTAGTGCGTACTAAACTTGCAACTTGAATGACTTCAACTACTGGCTCAGAGGCTGTTGTGTTCGTATTACCTGTCCTAGAACTGGTAGCCGTTAGTGTAGCGGTGGAGTCTTGTATTGTAGGGTCTCCTGTCTCTTGAGATGCTGTTGTGGTCGTATTATCTATAGTAGAGCTAGTAGTCGTTGGTGTAGAGGTGGACTCTTGTACCGTAGTGTCAATTGACGCTATAGTAGTGTCTACATCTCTAGAGCTTTTTGTTTTTTTAGTCTTAGACTTAAGGCCTCTGGTTGATCCTGTCCCAGTCTGACTTAGTTGTCTAGGTGCAACATCAGAATATGATACAGCACCATCTTCTGTTACCTTATAAATCAACCCTCTAGCTGCGGGTGGGTTAGCTGCTAAGTCTTCATTTGCCTGTTCGATACTTCTGTCATTATTGTTCATGACAACAATACCAATGACCAATAATAGGCTTCCAATAGTTGCTAATACGACTTTATTCATCTCAGTCTCCTCAATATTCTTTTATAGTGCATCATAAGTTTCATGTATGTAAGTAGTATTATCCTATAACACTAAGAATACAATGTTATTACTGTCTATCCGTTCACTTAATTAACTAGTACATTACTATTAATGTCTATCCGTTCACTAAAGTGATGGGACTAGCAGAAAAATATTAGGGACTTTAATCTAAGTAAATATGGTACTTTTCCAACAGCATGTTCTTTACTTTAAAAACATCTGGATTCTCTCTTTGTTTAGTATTGATGATACTGCTTGCTTTTTTCTCTTTCATCATTTCTAGAACGATGTCAGCATCTACAACTTGCTTGTCATCAGCGAATGCATAAACTAAGGCAAAGTCACACAGGTTGTTAATTCGTCTCGGCACACCTTCACTGTAACAGTAAATAATGGCACAGGCTTCGCTACTAAAGATAATTTTATCAGCGCCCGCCATTTTTAAGCGGTGTTCAATGTATTTTTGTGTTTCTGGATAACTAAGTGCTTTAAGGTGATATTCAACACCGATACGTTGGGCAAACTGCTCTAGTTCTGGTTGATTGAGTTTATCAATCAATTCTGGTTGCCCAGTTAAAATCCTGTCTCTTATACACATCTGACGCT